>NZ_FZLB01000102.1:0-9030 GCF_900196775.1 Helicobacter bizzozeronii | reverse complement strand
CCCAATGAGATACAGCCCCCCAGCCACAATCCCCCCGCCTAGCACGATGTCTAATTCTTTTTGCGTGGAGCTAAAGGTGCTGATACTCTCTTGCTGCACTTGGCTAATAGAGATGGCTGAGAGTTTGGGGGAATTTTTAAGGGGTTTAAGGCTTTCTAGCTCTTTGGGGCTGATCTCAACAAAACTCTCCCACTGGTTGCAATTATTGCACTTGCCCAGCCACTTAGGACTGACAAACCCACAATGTTGGCACTCAAAAACCCTAGACTTCTTGCCCATCTTTAAAGATTGCATCTAAGAGGCTTTTGACATACTCCATCTCCTCAAAGGCGATCAAGTCGTTTTCTTTCTCCCCCACGCCTAGATACAAAATAGGCAGTTGCAACTCATAAAGAATGCTCAAAATACACCCCCCCTTGCTCGTGCCATCCAGCTTAGTAACAATCACCCCATCTAGCTCTAAACTCTCATGAAAAATCTTAGCCTGCTCTAAAGCCGAGCTACCCTGCGTGCCATCTAGTATTAGGATTTTATAATAGGGGGCATTGTTTAAAGCCTTGCTGCACACCCTAGAGATTTTTAAGAGTTCGTTTTTTAGGTTGGTTTGGTTATGCAAACGCCCGGCTGTGTCAATGATGATTTGATCCACTCCCCGCGCGATCCCCGCCTCAATGGTGTTGTAAGCCAGCGCGCTAGGATCGCTATTTTGCCCGGCACTAATCACCTCTAATTGCAACTTCTCACCCCAAAGTTGGAGTTGTTTGACTGCAGCGGCCCTAAAAGTGTCCCCCGCACCTAATAAAACTTTTTGCTTGTTGAGCAGGTGTTTTTTAGCCAGTTTGGCAATCGTGGTCGTCTTGCCCGCCCCATTGACCCCTAAAATCAGCGAAACTAAGGGCTTGGTCTCAATAGGCTTTAAGCGCACCTTGTCGTAGTAACTCTCTTTGCGCAAAAAGCGCATGAGGGCGACTTCTAAGTGGTTGCGCTTGATCTGTTCAGGCAAGTGTTCTAAGAGTTTTTCGACCAAGTCAAATTGCACATCAAAGCCGATTAAGATTTCCTCGAGTTCGTCCTTACTGAACACCGCATCTTTGCTCTTGAGCAAAGACGCTACATTTTGGATGGTTTTTTTGAAAAAGTTAAACATCAATCCCTCTGAGTTTGGATTAAATCTTGAAGTTCTTTGGTGAGCATCTCTTCAACAAGTGCCCCGCGGTAACTTTGATACAGCTTGCCTTGTTTGTCATAGAGTAAAAAATAGGGCAAGGGCCAAGAGGTGCTATTAAGAGGCGTGCTAAAAGGGGTGCTGTCCATTGGGTTTAGCATGGGAAAATGCAGGGTGTGATCTTTGGTGTAATTTTCGATCTGATCTTGTGGATAGGCTTTGTCCAAAAACCCTAAAAATGCCACCTTGTCCTTGAAGTTTTCTTGAATGCGGTTAAAGAGCGTTATAAAAGGCGCAGAGGGTGCATCTAAACTAAAAACCATGATGAAAAGGGGCTTGTGGGTGCTCTCAGGGGATAGGGTTTGCAAGTGATCGGGGGTGATTTTAAAGCGGAACTCTTGATGGTTTTGATCTAAAAAATTAAAGAGAGTTAGGACACTTGGGGCACTCTGTTCTTGTGTTTCAGAAGGACTAGAGTGGTGCTTTTGATCTGAGCACCCCCAAAACAACAACACCACCAACACCCCCAAAAAGCCCGCACGCCAATCCATCTCACTTCTTTACCAAAAAATGCGCCTATTATAACGCTTTATCAGTAACTAGACTTTAAACTTCCCTAGCTCGCGATCAAAGATGTCTGCCATTTGTTTTAAAGAGGAGCTAGCTTGGCTCACATCTTGCACACTTTGGTAATTGAGCGAGGCTAGGTTATTGATTTCTTGGATTTCGGCTACAATGCCCTGTGTGGCTTTAGCCACCTCCTTAAACTCACGCACATCGTGGGTGGTGGCGTTGATCACCACTTGGATATTTTGCACATTGGCATCCACGACCTCTTGCAAAGCCAAAGTGAGCTCGGAGGTTTTTAAAATCTCTTGGGCGTTGCTGTGCAGATGTTGGCTAATATCCCCCACAGCACGCACCACATCGTTAATGGTGTGATCCACCTCGCTTAAGCTATTCTTAGTCTTTTCAGCCAATTTACGCACCTCATCAGCCACAATGGCAAACCCCCGTCCATGCTCGCCCGCTCTAGCTGCCTCAATGGCAGCATTGAGGGCTAGTAAATTGGTCTGTTCTGCCACATCGGCTATAAGGGTTAAAACCGCTTTGATGTTTTCGGTATTCTTGGATGCCTCCTCCAGTTTGTCAGAAAACTCCACCCCCAGCTGGGCATTGTGGGCGAGATTTTGGCTAAAGGTTTGGATTTTAGAGCGCACTTCTTCTAAGTTATTGCCCGTTTGCACGAGGTTTTTATTGTTGTGATCGGCGTTATCAGCCCCCATCAAAATACTTTGCACAATGTCATTCCCATTTTTAACCGCAACACAGATGCGTTCTGTCTCCTCTTGGGTGTGTTGGGAGACATCGCTTGAGCTGGTGTGTAGCGTGTTGGCGATCTGGGTATTTTGGCTGCTCAATTCCTTGATATTGGAGATAATGCCCTGTGTTTTTTCTAAAAGTGCATTGATGTTCTTAGAGATAACCGCAATTTCATCCTTGCCCTTAACCTGTAGGCGTTTGGTCAAATCCCCCTCTTGAGAGACCAACTCAATGATCAAATCTCTAAGCTTGATCAAGGGCTTAAATAAAATCTCAATCACACCAAAGAGGACACACAGGACAATGACAAGAGAGACAATCCCTATGATCAAAAGCGTCTTTTGGATGTCAATCAGACTTTCTAAAGCCACCTTTTTAAACACCCTGCCCACGACTTTCCAACCCAGATCGGGCACCGTTGTCCAAACATAGAATTTATCCCCACTGGGGTGATCGCGTTCCATAAAGCCCACTTGGTCAGACAGGACTTGGCGGACCAATTGTGGGTCATCTGGGTGGTATTTACTGCCCTTTTTGTAGGTGGAGGAGGCGAGCACCACGCCACTAGCATCCAGCACATGCACCTGCCCCTTAGCAGCAAAAAAAGAACTGCTAATGGCTTTCAAAACGGATTCTACGGCAACATCTGAGGCGATCACGCCCTTAAACACGCCCTTTTGCATTAACGCTAGCGAGTAGGTGATGATGGTCTTTTGGGTGAAGAGATCGACATAGGGCTTGGTGATGTAAATGCGGTTGGGATTCTCGCGAGCATGCTGATACCATGCGCGTTTTCTAGGGTCGTAATGCTCGGGCTTTTTCCCAATGGATTTAATGATCGTCCCATTTTCAAAGGCGACATGCACATCCTCACTCCCACTTTGCACAAAATTTAAGATTTGCTCCACTCGGGGCAAATCGTTTAAATCCACATTTTCAAAGTGTTTAGCCGTATCTTGGAGCATAGAGCGGAGATGCCCATCGGTTTCTTGCAAAGAAGAAGAGAGCATATTCACCATCAAGGAGAGAGTCTGGCGCGTTCCTTTGGTGATATTGTTTTGGACCTTGTGGCTAATAATGCTCATGGTGATGCCAAAGGTTAAAATCATCAACACAGCCAAAACAAACAAGACTTTTACTCTAAAATTCATATCTTCCTCTAGATGATCATCGCTCTAGTCGCATGAAAAACCGACCCACGCTCATTTTAACATAACCTAATAAATGGTGGAATATATTATTATTTTTTTGCTTTTATTAATAAATGATTTGCGCCCTTAAACTGCCACACACAGCCATAATCCCTAAAAAAGGCACACAACGCCTTAGCATCCATGATTGCATCTTCTAGCCCGATAAACACTTCCAAACGCACGCCTTGATCACATAAAAATTCTAGCTTTTGGGGGTCGTAGTGGTAGTTGAGCAAGGTTTGCAAATCTTGCAGACTGCCTAAATGCGTGTAACGCGCGAGAGTGGGATCTTGTGCTAATAAGGCATTCCAGCCGATTTTCTCAAAGAAGGCTTGCATGTAGGCTTGGGGGTTTTGTTGGTAGGCTTTGAGTTGCAAGTTTTTAAAGGCTTGGCTTTTGTGGGCGAGCATGCAGGGGGCGATTAGAATCAAGCGTTGTATGCGTTTGCCCTGCTGGACTTGATCACAAGCATGCTCTAACGCACAAATTGCCCCATAGCTAAAGCCCGCCACATCATACACCCCCCCAGACTCCAAAATCCACCCAAAAAGCCATGCCTCCCCCTGAAAACCAAAACCACTAAAATAACGCCCCACCATCACACAAAGGAGCGCAAGATTTCTTGCATTTGAATCTTAGAGAGTTTTTCTTTTTCTAAAAGCTCTTTGGCAATGGCTTCCACCTGCATTTTAGAATTGCCTAAAAATTCCTTTTGCTCCTTATACAGCGTGCCTAGCAATGCCTCCATATCCGTGCGATCCCCGATGAATTTATGCCCCATGGCATAATCCTCACACATGCGCTTGGCGATTTCAAAGGCATGTTTGAGATCGTCTTTAACCAGCGTATAATGTTCTTGGAAAAACAACTCCAAGATGATCATGCCACTCAGATACACCTTGATACTATTGTTCATCTCGCTTTGGCTACGCACCTTTTGATCGCTGGCCATCAAAAAATCCCCCATCAACAAGACTTTATCAAACTCCACTTCTAGCCAGTAGGCGCTAAATGCCTTGGCACTTTGATACAGGGCATAGAGATTTTTTTCTTGCTCGCTCAAAGCGACATTTTTTTTCTTGCCAAAGGCGATCTTATCCTTGACCTCTAAAATATCTTGCATGGTGATTTGGGCGGTGTTGCGTCTGAGTGCATTTAAGGCACTCTCATTGACCAAAGAGGAGAGCATCGCCCCGCTAAAGCCCACACAGATTTTAGCCACTTCTTTACAATCTAAACTATGTTGCTTGTCCTTGAGATAGGACTCTAAAATTTGGATGCGCTCCTCTAAATCAGGCAAAGAGATAAAAATACGCCGATCAAAACGCCCACTTCTTAGCAAAGCCTCATCCATCACATCGATTTTATTAGTCGCCCCGATCACAATCACTTGGGAGCTCTCCTCAAAGCCATCCATTTCGGTTAAAAGCTGGTTGAGCGTGGCTTCTCTTTCATCATTGCGTTGGTGCCCCCTAGCTTTGCCCACCGCATCGATCTCATCGATAAACACAATGGAGGGACTAAAGGCTTTTGCCTTAGCAAAGAGTTCGCGCACCCGCTTAGCCCCCACGCCCACATAAATTTGCACAAAAGCCGATCCGCTATGATAAAAAAAAGGCACTTTGGCCTCAGAAGCTAGGGCTTTAGCGATCATGGTCTTGCCCACCCCGGGCGGGCCCACCAAGAGCACGCCCTTAGGGAGTTTGATTTTTAAATCTTGGTATTTTTTGGGGTTTTTAAGATAATCCACAATTTCGTATAACTCCTCTTTGACCTCCTTAGTGCCTGCCACATCTTCAAAACGCACGCTGGGCAAAGTGGCGTGCAGTGAGGGCAGGCTTGTTGGCTGGAGTTTGAGCGCATTATCATAGGAAGCTTGCACGGGGTAATTTTTCTTATTCCAAGCAAAACGCAAGATCAAAGCCAAGAGGACTAGGAAAAAGAAAATAACCACCAAATCGAGGATTTGCTGGGTGGTGTTGTCCTCCTCTAAAATCTCAATGGGGATATTGGTTGGGAACTGCAACGAATCTTTCCAGCCCACCCGGGCAGTCTTGTAAATCTTAAAATCCACCTTCAAATAGATGTAGTGATCGTCCATTTTAATGCTTTGGATTTTATTAGAATGCAAGAGGGTGTTAAAATCTTGGATACTCACCAGTTTAGTGGGCTCTCTTAAGATCAAAAAGAGCACAAAAGCCACGCCGATCAAAATCACCAGCGTGCCAATAGCGACTTTTTTAAAACGCCGCATAGTTGCCATCCTCCAAGACTTCATAATCTCTACATGCCACCCATTTTCCGCATAAATCTTGACTAGCTTGGATTTTAATCGGGTTAAAATATTGGTCATGCCCATAGTAATAGCCTTCTTTGTAACTCTCTACCAACACCTCTAAAACCACACCCTGCACCTTTAAATTTTGCCTAAAGGCTAAATTTTGTGCCTGCACTTGGGCTTTGATCTGCCTTAAGCGTGCTTTGGCAATATTGCCCGGTACACGATTCCCCATCGTGCTGGAGGGCGTGCCCGCACGGGGGCTATAAATAAAAGGGTGGATATGGGTTAGGGGGAGTTGTTTAAAATTTTCCCATGCTTGTTGCCATATGGATTCATCTTCAAAAGGATGCCCCACAATAAAATCTGTCCCCAATGCAAAACCCTTAGAGGCGATATGTTCGAAAAGCGCGCGATCGCTTTTGACCCGATTAGCGCGCCGCATGCGTTTGAGCATGGAGTCATGGCTGTGTTGCAAGGCAATATGCAAATGCTTTTCTAAAATGGGGTGATCGAGTAGCTCTAAAAACTCTGAATCCATTTGGCTAGGCTCTAGACTCCCAATGCGGATGCGTTTAATGGGCGTGTTTTGGGCGATTTTTTTAATCAAGCCTGCCATGTTGCTTTGGGTGTCCTTGCCATAACTGCCTACATTGGTCCCTGTGAGCACGATCTCTAACGCCCCGCTTTGGGCTAATACTTGGCATTGTTCTAAAATCTGATTTTCTGGCAAGCTACGGGACTTGCCCCGCACAGAGGGGATGATACAATAACTGCATTTAAAGTCGCAACCTTCTTGGATTTTGACAAAAGCCCTAGTTTTGCCTATAAATTCTTGTAACAAGCCTTGATCGAGCTTTTCTTGCTTGTCCTCATAAAAAAAGCTTTGTTCTTGTTGCAACAAAGCATCAATCTGCTCTTTGTGATCGTGCCCAAAGACCCCAAAAACATGCCTGCTTTTAAAGAGTTTATGCCCTTGTGTATTAGCCCCACAGCCGGTAAAAAATACCCGCTTGCCCAAAGCATGCATTTTTTTAGCATACGCCCTTGCGCTATAGTCCGCGTCGTTGGTTACCGTGCAGGAATTAAGCACCACAATATCGGCTTCTTGTTCGCAATCCACCCGCTCAAAGGCTTTCAAATGCGCCAACATCACTTGGGTATCAAATAAATTCGTGCGGCAACCAAAAGTTTTAAAATAGACTTTCTGTTTCATCTAGTTTCCTAGCCATATTTTTATTAGCAAAACCATCTGTATTATCTCTAATGAGCTTGGTTGTGCTGTAGGCGATAAAAATATCGGGCTCGTTTAAAAGCGTGTCTATAATATCTGCTGAAATCTTAGATTTGAGCACCAGCGTGGCATAAGAGTTTGTTTGATACCACACCGAGATATGAATCCCGTCCTTTTCTAAAGCCATGAACACTCTAGGGTTAGCACTGGTGTTGCGTAAAGAGTATTTGGTGCGCATGTTATTCATTTGTTTGTAGGTCATTTCGGTATATTGCTTGGCGTGCGTGTTGGCGATGTCTAGGGCAATTTGCATCGCCTTTTTGTGGTTGGAGTCAAAGGTGATGAAAAAGTCAATCCCATCCCAAACGGTCTTCATGCCAAAATGGCTATAGTTGGCAAATAGATTTGTAAAAATGTAGTTATTAGGGATAAAGATGATACGCCCGGCGCGGTAATCGTTTTCTTTGTAGCTAGTGAGCGTAACATCTTCTAAAATGGTGATGTAGAGCATGGAAATATCCAACACATCACCCACATAGGTATTCCCCTCTTTAGACACTTTCACCCGATCCCCCACATGCACATTCCCCCCAATCATAATGGTTAGCCAGCCTAGCAAGCTCATGAATAAATCCCGCATGGCGATGGCTAGCCCGGCACTAGCAAAGCCTAAAACGGTTACCAGATAGGACACATTCTCCAAATAAGCAAACAAGAAAATTAAAATGATGATGTTGGCATTAATGAAGTTGATCGCCTTGTTGATCGTGTAAGCGCGTTCATTGCTATGCACATATTTGTGGCTAATGATTTTCAACACCCATGCTAAAACAATGCTCCCCAAAGCAATTAAGATCACATAGGCTAGCTTAAAGATTTGGTCCTTAATTTGAGACTTGATATTCAGGCTCACTTCCTCAATGTCTTTGGCATAAATATCAATGCTGGTTTTTAACAGACTCTGTGCCCCTTGCAACTCAATTTTTTTCACCTGCTCTTGGTAAATTTTCTTGGAGAGCTCATGGTCTTTAAAGAGATCATACATGCCCTCTCTTTGCAACAAATCCAGTTGGGTGAGGGTGTATAATTCTTGTTCGATTAAGTCCAAGACATTTGCCAAACTTTGTTGGTGGTGCTTCATGGTGGCGTATTTGGCTTTAATCTGCTTGATAAAAGAAATCCCTGTTACAATGGCAATCGGGTTTGTGATATTGGGGATATTGGTGATCTGGGGTTTTTCTACAAGCTCTTTAAAAGGATTGACCTTGTATTGCTCTAAAAGCTCCTCTTGGTGTTTGAGGGCTTGCAAAGTGCGCTCCAGTGTGTTGATTTTAAGGGTATTGGTGTCCTTTTTGCTTTTCATAACTTTTAAGCGGTGCTGGATATGTTGAATCTGCTCATCAACTTGTTCGTAATTCTCAACATTGCTAAACTTTTTGAGCCAAATATTGTCGCTAGAATTTAATGTTTTTTCAATACGCCAATACTCCTCTTGGAGATACTTGATTCGCGGGTTGCTCATGGCTGGGGTTTTATCCTCAGACCACAGACTCTCTGCCAGCACAAGCCCCAATAAAAAGCCCCAAGCACCCCTTAAAACCCATCTTGCTAACAAGGGAATCCCCCATTTTCAAATTTGACCACCCAGTTGTCTAGTCTAACACAAGATGGCATGTTTTCAGCAACACAAAACACCCGGGGGTTTAACTGCCCAAAATTTCATTCTGTATTCCTTGACATACTCTCCCATAACTAAAGTTAGGGGATTCTAGCTTTAGTGGAGATCGCGGCTTCAAGCAGGATAGCTCCGTTTGGAGTCTTACATTCCCTATTGCTA
>NZ_FZLB01000019.1:0-38689 GCF_900196775.1 Helicobacter bizzozeronii | reverse complement strand
GAAACGAGAAGCGGGATCATTCCTGGGGTCGTGGGAGCGGGGGTGGGGATATGTGAAGATGTTTTATTAAAGGGGGGGGGGAGGGGGAGGGGGGTATAGGTGGTGATGCCTAAATTCTTGAATGTTGTCTCAATCTTGGTGTTAAAATTATTGAAATAATTGATAGCATCTATTAGGATTTGTTGGTTTTCTTTTGTGTAGTTGCCCACTGCTTTTTCATAGGTTGTGAATGCGGCTTGTGCTTTGGTGGTGATAGTGTTGTTTTCGTTCTTGTATGTTTGAACAATATTATTCAGGTATTGTTGGTAAGCACTCAAACTACTATCCAAATCCGCCATTAAATCTTTGGAATCGGGATTTTGGGCTAGGGCGTTGATTTGGGCAATAAGCTGGTTGAGAGCAGACGAGGCGGGGTTGGCATTGATGAGTTGTTGGATTAAACCTTGGAGGGTTTTTATAGTTTGTTCTCTGTTGGCTTGGAGTTGGGCGAGGGCTTCATTAAAAGCACTCAACTTGGCTTTATAAATCTGTTCTGCTTTGGTATTAATAGAAGTGTTGCTCACGCTCTCCATCACATCGCCCTGCCCTACATCCAAGCCAAAGGACATAAAAGCCCCGTCTAAATAAGAGGCAAAGGGGTGGGCTAGGAGTGGTAAAGCGCATAGCCAAAATAGGCATGCCCTAATAACCGCCCTTGTTAAGAGAGATTTTTCCATC
Source organism: Helicobacter bizzozeronii (assembly GCF_900196775.1). NCBI lineage: Bacteria > Pseudomonadati > Campylobacterota > Epsilonproteobacteria > Campylobacterales > Helicobacteraceae > Helicobacter > Helicobacter bizzozeronii. The sequence goes on along the minus strand of NZ_FZLB01000019.1, from coordinate 37,972 downwards.
ACCAACTCAACATTTGGTTTAAAACACTTTCGTAAAGTTCATAAAAAGATTAGCACTCTTGTAGTTATCAAGAATCGTTAAAGTTTTTAGGGCTCCAGTATCGCTAGGGACTCTAATCAATCTTTCTTGGCTAGCTAGGGGCATGTGGATTCCCAAGCTCCATTTGAATTTATCAAAACGCATGCTGATCCCAAAGACCGCATCGATGTTGGCGTTGTTGCGCACATAGGAAGGGTTTGCCCCGCCAAAACGCGCACTCCAAATATTAACCACCCCCAAAAGCCCCCCAAAAAGCCCATAAGCATAGACTTTAATACGCCCCCGCCTATCCTTGCGGAATTTGCTATAAATATTGATCAAGAGATTAGCCCCTATCCCCAAACTATAACGATTCATGCTAGCAGCACTCTCCAGACTACGGACAAATTTATCCATGTAAAAATAGCGGTAGCCAAAATAACCATAGTAAGCCACCCCAATAAAGGGGGTGAAGTATTTTTGATCGCCTCCTTGTATTTGTAAGCCCAGTTGTAAAGAGTGGGATTGTAAGATGATGTCATTTGAGGGTTTAAAAATGGTGCCCCTGCCTTCTAAAACACTCCCTAGCCCAACGCCCATCCCCACGCTTAAGAGTGGTCCGTTTAGGTAAGAATAGGGGTGGGCATTTAGACAGAGAGCCAAACAACATGCTAGAAAAGTTATTTTTTTGATTGCCATAAAAGCTCCATAACCAAAACAAGGGCTTTACCCAAACCTAATTATAACACAATGCGCCTTATAGCCGTGCTGGCAATCCGTGTGGTTATGCCCGTGTGCGTAAAAAACTAAAAGCGGGCAGTTTGGCGGGGAGTTTTACCGGGTTGGTGTTCCCGCTATGGATACTCTCTAACTCCCGCCCATCTAAGAGGATGATTTTAAACAAACTCAGGTAGTGTTTGCCCTCAAAGCTATAAAGCTTGCCAATCTCATTGGTGGTGGGCTCAAAAGGCGCGCCATAGGGTAAGACCACTTCATAGACTTCGTTGGGGCGGGTGGTGAATTTGCATAAAAAATACGCCCCATTTTCCAGCACCTCCCCATTGACTTGGAAATCCCCCTCGCTGATGGCGGATTTAAAATTTTGGGTGTCTAGGCGTTGGTGGGGGCGTTGGATCAAATAGCCTTCAGTAAAGCCGCGATTTTTAAGCGTGGCGAGCTCGGCTTGGTAAAGGGTGGGGCGGTGTTGGTTGTTGTAATAATCCTCTATAGCGGTGCGGTAGGTTTTGGTGGTGATGGCGGCGTAATAACTGGATTTGGTGCGCCCCTCAATTTTTAAGGCACTCACCGCTTGGCTGTCTAAAATCGTGGCGATGTGGTTGGCTAAGTTTAAATCTTTGGCATTTAAAATGTGTGTGCCTATGCCCTCCTCTTCTTCTAAGCGCATCATCACGCCCGTATCGGGGTTTTTGATGTAGTATTCATAGTCAAAACGGCAATCATTGGCACAGCTCCCCCGATTGGGCACGCGCCCATGTTGCAAGGCGGAGATCAAACACCGCCCCGAAAAGGCAAAACACATGCTCCCATGCACAAAAACTTCTAATTCCAAATCGGGTAATTCTTTTTTGATCGCCACCACATCATTTAAGCTCATCTCCCTAGCGACCACGATCCGCTTAACCCCCATTTCATAAAAAGCCCGTGCGTCTAAGACATTCATCACATTGGCTTGCGTGGATAGATGGATGGGGATATGGGGGGTGAGCTTTTGGGCTAATTTGAGCACGCCGATCGTGGCAATGATCAAGGCATCGACTTTGCAATCGGCTAGCTTGGCTAAATGCTCCTCTAAGAGCTTGATTTGGGAGTTAAACGGGAAGGCGTTCAGCGTGGCGTAAAATTTCTTGCCCTTAGCATGCGTTAAGGCGACCCCCTGCTTAAAACTCTCCAAATCAAAATTCTTAGAGGCACGATTTCTCAAAGAAAACTGCCCCAAGCCTGCATAGACCGCATCGGCACCATATTCTAGGGCGATTTTAAGCTTGGCTAGATTGCCCGCTGGGGCTAAAAGCTCCGGGCGTGCTTGGGGATTCAAAAAAGCCACTGGGTGTTAAAATTATTGCTTTTTGCCAAAGGCGGCGATCAAGGCTTCAATATCGCTTTCACTGGCGGCACTTTCATTATCATCGCCAATAATATAAGAAGCCGAGCTGACCCGTTTAGAATCTTCAATATTGCCTTCAAATAAGGAGTTCATGTATTGGGTTAGAGCACGCATGACATTGATCACCCGTTCGATCTTTTGGCGGTGAATGTCTTGGAATTGCATAATGTCCATCGCCTGCATGGAGCTATCCACACACCCCTCTGCCATCTCTTTAATGACATCCATGCTTGCCAAAATCTCCTGTGTTTGGGCTAAGGAAGTTTGGAATGTTTGGATCAGTGGGAAAGTTTCTGCTAGGGTTTCAAAAATCTCCAAGTGCTTTTGCATGGGGGCTTTGATCGCTTTGAGAGTCTTGATAATGCTTTCAGAACTCACATTGATATAATCGAGCTGATCGAAAATCTGGGTGGCTTTGACCTCCGAGTCGCGAGTTACATCATCAAGTTGGTGGACGACCTTATGCTCTTCGGTGGGGGGTGGGGGTGGCCACTCCTCAGAATCCACCTTGCCGTATTTGTCGGCTAATTTCTTATCCACTTTCATGTAATGGGAGTATTTTTCGGCGTTCGTGCCCTCCTTTGGGGTATTGTTTGTGCCCTGATCGCCCTCTGCTTCTTTATCCAAAGGCTCGATCGCTTCCAAACCCCCCCCACTCATCAAGGCATCTAGTTCTTCTTGAGTCATCCATGCTCCTTAAATAATCGTGCTATTATAGTTGTTTTTACTTGCGTGTGCTTTAAATCATTGCGCCTTAGAGACCAAAACAGCCTCCATCATCGCATCCAAATCCCCGTCTAAAATTGCCTCCACATTGCTATAGGCGATCTCGCTGCGCGCGTCTTTGATCTGCTGGTAGGGGGCTAAAACATAGCTTCTAATTTGATGCCCCCAACCAATCTCGCTTTTTTCCTCCACACTGCCCTGATCGCGTTGCTTTTGGAGCTCTAACTCATAGAGTTTGGATTTGAGCATTTTTAAGGCGGTCGCTCTGTTCTTGTGCTGGCTGCGATCATTTTGGCATTGCACCACGATTCCAGTCGCAAAATGCGTGATGCGCACAGCCGATTCGGTCTTATTCACATGTTGCCCGCCCGCCCCGCTGGCACGATAGGTATCAATTCTAATATCCTTATCCTCAATGACAATATCAATGTCATCATCCACCTCGGGGCTGACCTGCACGCTCGCAAAACTGGTGTGCCTTTTGCCATTGGCATTAAAGGGGGACATGCGCACCAAGCGATGCACCCCATTTTCATTTTTCATGTAGCCATAAACATTGATCCCCCGAATAATAAATGCCGCGCCCTTAATGCCCGCCTCCTCGCCCTCTTGGTAATCCAATAATTCCACCTTAAAGCCCTTGCGTTCTGCCCAACGCAAATACATCCGATAGAGCATGCTCCCCCAGTCTTGGCTTTCTGTCCCCCCCGCCCCGGGCTGGATACTCACTAAGGCATCCATGCTGTCATGCTCATTAGAGAGCATAACGCCCACCTCCATGCTCTGCACCCGTGCTGAGAGTTTGGGGGCTTCCTCAAAGAGTTGTTGGAGGGCCAATTCATCATCTTGGGTGAGCTCAAAAAGCTCGGTGGCTTCTTGCAAAGCATTTTGCGTGAGCGCATAACTTTCTAAGAGCCTCTCCAAACGGGCTTTTTCTTTATTCTTTTGGGCGGCTAAAGCCTTGTCTTGCCAAAAGAGCGGATCGGCTTGTTCTGCAATGAGAGTTTCTAACTCCCCTTGTAAATTCTCAGGCTTGATGATTTGGGCGATGTTGCTGCATTTGCCTTGTAGCTCCTTGAGCAACTCGCTGTATTGGTAGGCATCCATGCGTGTTCCATTTGGTTTTTTTGTGCTATTATACACCATTGTCTATTCGATCAAGTGGATAAAAGAGAGGATCAAACATGTATATCCAAAAGGTTTTAAAACACATTGAGGAAGCCTATCCCCACCAAAAAGAGTTCCAACAAGCCGTAGCTGAAATGTTGCATTCTCTAGCCCCCCTTTTGAAAAAGGAGCCCCAATACGAAAAACACGCTATTTTAGAACGCTTGGTGGAGCCCGATCGGCAGGTTTTCTTCCGTGTGGTGTGGGTGGATGATGCGGGCAAAGTCCAAGTCAATCGGGGTTGCCGTATCCAATTTAACGCCACGATTGGACCTTATAAGGGGGGGTTGCGATTCCACCCCAGCGTGAATGCCAGTATCATTAAGTTTTTGGGTTTTGAACAGATTTTCAAAAACGCCCTCACCACTCTCAACATGGGCGGGGCTAAGGGGGGGAGCGATTTTGATCCCAAGGGCAAGAGCGAGGCAGAGATCATGCGTTTTTGCCAAGCCTTTATGGACGAGCTTTACCGCCATGTGGGTGCGCTAACCGATGTGCCCGCTGGGGATATTGGCGTGGGCACGCGCGAAATTGGCTATTTATTTGGGCGTTACAAAAAGTTGGTGAATCGCTTTGATGGCGTGCTGACGGGCAAGGGCTTAGATTGGGGCGGGAGCTTGGTTAGAAAAGAGGCAACCGGTTATGGCTGTGTCTATTTTGCCCAAGAAATGTTGGGGGCTAGAAAAGAAGGCTTGGAGGGCAAGATATGCAGTGTGTCTGGGAGTGGGAATGTGGCGATTTACACCATTGAAAAACTCTATGAAGTGGGCGCAATCCCGGTAACTGCTAGCGATTCTAAGGGCATGATCTACGATTCAGAGGGGATCGATCTAGCCTTGCTCAAAGAGATTAAGGAGGTCAAGGGGGGGCGTATCGAAGAATATGCTAAACACAAAAAAAACGCGCAATACACCGCTGCAAAAGATTATGCCCCGGGGACCAATGGGGTTTGGAGCGTGCCTTGTTTTGCAGCCTTCCCCAGCGCAACACAGAATGAACTTAGCTTGACAGACGCACAAACTCTATTGAGCAATGGTTGCCAATGCGTGGTGGAGGGAGCTAACATGCCCTCTAGTACCCAAGCAGCCCAAGCGTTTTTAAAAGCCCAAATTTGCTATGGACCGGGTAAGGCAGCCAATGCCGGAGGTGTGGCGGTGAGTGGGCTTGAGATGGCACAGAATGCGAGCATGCACCCTTGGAGCTTTGAGGTGGTGGATGCCAAATTACGCACGATCATGAGGGATATTTTTGAAGACTCTTTCCGCACGGCTCAAGAGTTTAAAGACCCAACTAACTTAGTTTTAGGGGCTAACATCGCAGGTTTTAGAAAAGTGGCTGACGCGTTGATCGCACAAGGGTATTAGTGGTGTGCTCAGAGGGATTCAAACCCCCGACCTACAGGACCGCAACCTGTTGCTCTATTCAGCTGAGCTATGAGCACCCAAAAAATCCATTATAGCAGAATTTATGCTGATTTTAGGTTAAATTTACAAAATTTCGTTAAAATACGCCCATCTAATCGGAGAAAGTAGGTGATGGCATGCCCGGGATCAAGGTCAGAGAGAGCGATAGCTTTGATGAAGCTTATCGGCGCTTTAAAAAACAGACCGATCGCAATTTGGTCGTAACAGAGTGCCGTGCGCGGCGTTTCTTTGAGTCCAAGACAGAAAAACGCAAAAAGCAAAAGATCAACGCCAAGAAAAAGATTTTAAAACGCTTGTATATGCTTAGGCGTTACGAATCTAAGCTGTAAGAGGGATCATGGAGTTTAGTGGCGAGAATGTTTTGGTTACGGGGGCTAATCGGGGCATTGGGCGTGCTATTGCCCTTTTGTTGGCAAACTATAGCCACAAAGGGGGTCAGCGACTCAAGGTTTGGATTAACTACCGCAACAGGCATGAGGAAGCCGATACCTTAAAAGCTGAGATTGAAAAGTTGGGCGGACGGGTGGCTTTGATCAAATTTGATGTTACCTCTGAGGAGCAATTTATCGAGAGCATTAAAACCATTGTCGCCAGCGATGGGGGCTTGAGCTATCTAGTCAATAATGCCGGGATTGTGTTAGACAAATTGGCGGTGCGCATGAAAACTGAGGAATTTAGGCATGTGCTAGAAACCAATTTGACATCGGTTTTTGTGGGTTGCCGTGAGGCTTTGAAAGTGATGAGCAAGCAAAGATTTGGGAGCGTGGTGAATATCGCTTCTGTGATTGCTGAAAGAGGCAACATGGGGCAGGCTAACTATGCAGCCAGCAAGGGCGGGGTGGTTGCGATGAGCAAATCCTTTGCCTATGAGGGGGCTTTGCGTAATATCCGCTTTAATTGCATCACCCCCGGATTTATCGATACGGATATGACAGCTCTTAGCGAGGATGTGAAAGAAACCTACTTAAAAAACATCCCCCTAGCTAGACTAGGGCAACCAGCAGAAGTAGCCGGGGCGGTGGCGTTTTTGCTCAGCGATCTGTCTAGCTACATCACCGGAGAAACCTTGAAAGTCAATGGTGGCTTGTATATGTAATGGTTGAGGAAATTCTATAAGGAGAGACGATGCAATTTTTGTTTTTGATCTTGTTGTTGGTGATCATCTACTTTTTATACCGCATTGTAGATGTGTTGGAACGCAAGTAGGGTGGGGTTTAAGGTTTTTCAAGCGGTTTTGAGTTAGAATTTTAAGATTACATTTAGGATACTTAGGAGTTGTCATGGCATTATTTGAGGATGTGCAAGCGGTGATTGTTGAGCAGTTGAATGTGAGCGCGACACAGGTTACAGAAGAGGCGGATTTTATCAAGGATCTCAACGCCGATTCGTTGGATGTGGTGGAGCTCATTATGGCTCTTGAGGAGAAGTTTGGAATCGAGATTCCTGATGAACAAGCAGAGAAAATTAAAACCGTGGGGGATGCGGTTCGTTTCATTCAAGACAATAAATTAGCCTAGTTTTGTGAGAGCCATTTTTAAGGTATTTGGCTAACTAGAAGGAGTTTTTTTGCGTAGGGTTGTGGTAACGGGCATGGGCATGGTGAATGCCTTAGGACTGGATAAAAAGAGTGCTTTTGGTGCCATTGTGCGGGGGGAATGTGGGGTAAAACAGATCACAAGTTTTGACACCACTGGTTTTCCTGTGCAAATTGCAGCAGAAATCACCAATTTTGATCCCGCTTCTGTGATGAATCTCAAAGATGTTAAGAAAGCGGGTCGCTTTATCCAGCTAGCCCTGCTAGCCATCAAAGAGGCGATGCAAGATTGTGGCATTTTACAAGATGGCAAATGCCCAGAGCAGTGGGCAGAACGCATGGGGGTCAGCTCTGGCTCAGGGATTGGCGGTCTAGGCAATATCGAGGCCAACTCGATTTATTGCTATGACAAAGGTCCTAGAAAAGTCAATCCTTTTTTCATCACTTCCGCTTTGGTGAATATGATTGGCGGGTTTGCCTCCATAGAATACGGCATTAAGGGACCCAATGTTTCCAGTGTAACTGCTTGTGCGGCGGGCACGCATGCCATCATCGAAGCCTACAAGACGATTTTATTAGAGGGTGCGGATCGCATGTTGGTTGTGGGGGCAGAATCGACCATCTGCCCGGTAGGGATCGGGGGTTTTGCCTCCATCCGTGCGCTCTCTAACCGCAATGACGAGCCCTTGAAAGCTTCCCGCCCCTTTGATAAGGAACGCAATGGCTTTGTGATGGGCGAGGGTGCGGGGGCGTTGATTTTAGAGGAATATGAAAGTGCCAAAGCCAGAGGGGCGCAGATGGTCGCCGAGTTGGTGGGCTATGGGGAAAGTGGGGATGCTAGCCACATCACTGCCCCTGCACCCAATGGCGAGGGGGCTTATCGGGCGATGAAATACGCCTTGCAAATGGCGAGCAAGCATGGCGTGAAAAATGTCGGCTATATCAATGCACATGGGACCAGCACCAGTTACAACGATCTTTACGAGACCATTGCGCTTAAAAATGTCTTTGGTGGCAGAGAAAATGTCCCCCCCGTGAGCTCCACAAAGGGGCAGATCGGGCATTGCTTGGGCGCAGCAGGGGCGATTGAGGCGGTGGTGTCTTTAATGGCGATGCAAGAGGGCGTTTTGCCCCCCACCATCAACCAAGAAGTTCCCGATCCGGGGTGTGATTTAGATTATATCCCCAATGAAGCTAGGAGTGCCAAGCTAGAGGCGGTCATGAGTAATTCCTTTGGTTTTGGTGGGACCAATGGAGTGGTGATCTTCAAGGCATTGTAAAGTATAGCAAGTGGCGATCTATTTAGATTTTGAAACCCGCATTAAGGGTCTTCAAGATGAAATTGAAATGGCGACCATTAGGGGGGACATGGACGCTAAGGAAATCTTAGAAAAACGGCTAGCTAAGGAGACAGACAGCATTTATTCTAATCTCAGTGATTACCAACGCCTCCAACTAGCACGCCACCCTGACAGACCTTATGCGATGGACTATATTGAGCTGATTTTGCAAGATCGCTACGAAATTTTTGGGGATCGGCATTTTAGCGATGATAAGGCGATTGTGAGCTTTATTGGCAAGATCGATGGGGTTAGTGTGGTGGTGATCGCTGAGGAAAAAGGGCGGGGCACGAAAAATAAACTCCAACGCAATTTTGGCATGCCCAACCCTGAGGGTTACCGCAAGGCTCTAAGGGTGGCTAAGTTTGCCGAAAAATTTAATCTCCCACTTTTAATGTTGGTCGATACGGCTGGGGCTTATCCGGGCATTGGGGCAGAAGAACGCGGGCAGAGCGAGGCGATTGCTAAGAATTTGCAAGAATTTGTGGCATTGAGAGTGCCCACCATTTCGATCATCATCGGCGAGGGCGGGAGTGGGGGGGCTTTGGCCATTGCTGTAGCAGACAGATTAGCAATGTTGGAATACTCTATTTTTAGCGTGATCTCTCCTGAGGGGTGTGCTGCCATTTTGTGGAACGACCCGGGCAAGGTAGAAGTGGCGGTTAAGGCGATGAAGATCACCCCAACAGACTTGAAAAAAGCCAACCTCATTGATGACATCATCTTAGAGCCCAAAAGAGGGGCACACCGCGATAAAGTCGAAGCCAGTTTGGCGATCAAACGCTACTTTTTAGAGCAACTCCCCTTGATCCAAAACAGCGACTTTTTGAATTTGCGCTATGCAAAACTCATGACCTGCGGGGCTTTTGAATAATTTTTAACAAACTTCTTCATTAAATCCATTTTTAGACGATATAACAAAGCCAAAGCAAGGAAGCTTTAGGATATTTAACAAGGAGTTATTATGGCATTTCAGATCAATACGAATGTCAATGCGTTAAATGCCCATGCAGTTGGGCTAGTAACACAGCGTAATTTGCGCGAGTCGTTGGAACGCTTGAGTTCTGGTTTGCGAATCAATAAGGCAGCCGATGACGCATCGGGTATGACCATCGCCGATTCTTTGCGTTCGCAAGCTAAAAGTTTGGGGCAGGCAATCGCCAACACCAACGATGGGATCGGGATCATCCAAATCGCCGATAAAGCGATGGATGAGCAGATCAAAATCCTAGATACCATCAAGGTTAAAGCCACCCAAGCCGCTCAAGATGGGCAAAACACCCAGTCTAGGAAGGCGTTGCAAGCCGATGTGATCCGCTTGATCCAAAGTTTGGACAATATCGGAACCACCACCTCCTACAACGGGCAGACTCTCTTATCCGGTGCGTTCTCTAACAAAGAATTCCAAGTGGGGGCTTACTCCAATGAAACCATCAAGGCCAGCATTGGTTCAGCCACCTCTGATAAGATCGGGCAAGTTAAGATCGTTACTGGTAAATCTATCACGGCTTCTGGTGAAGTTACCTTGACTTTCAAACAAGTCGATGGCGTGCATGATGTGCATTTAGAAAGTGTGAAAATCTCCACTTCAGCAGGCACGGGGCTTGGGGTTTTAGCAGAGGTGATCAATAAAAACTCGAATGCTACGGGTGTGCGGGCTAATGCCAATGTGATCTCCACTTCAGACAAGGCGATCCAATCAGGGAGCTTGAGTAACCTAACCATCAATGGGATCAAATTGGGTAATGTTGTGGGCATTAAGAAAAATGACAGCGATGGGCGTTTGCTTGCGGCTATCAATTCCATAACAGCCCAAACAGGCGTGGAGGCTTATACAGATTCTAATGGGCGTTTGAACTTAAGGAGTTTGGATGGGCGTGGAATCAGCATCAAGGCAGATGACAAAAATGAAAATGGCGATAAGGTCGCTGTGGATGCCTTAAATGGTGGGCAAAAAATCAGCAAGGGCTCTGTCAATTTCGGTCGTCTATCCTTGGTCCGCCAAGATGCTCGGGATATTTTGGTGGTCTCTGGCAACAATCAAAATGCCATGGCAGGTTATAAAGCCATCGGTTTTGAAAAAGGCAAGGCAGCTAGCACAACCGTCAATTTACGGGATGTTTTGGGTGAATTTAACCAAGCGGTGCGTTCAGCCTCTGGGGCTAACTATAACAAAACCCTTGCAGATGAAAACCTCACTCTAGGTTCTGGGGTTACCACCTTGCGTGGGGCGATGGTGGTTATGGATATTGCCGAGTCGGCTCAAAAAATGTTGGATAAAATCCGCTCTGATTTGGGCTCCGTGCAAAACCAAATGGTGAGCACGGTCAATAACATCACCATCACACAAGTGAATGTGAAAGCCGCTGAGTCCCAAATCCGCGATGTGGATTTTGCTCAAGAGAGTGCGAATTTCAGCAAAAACAACATCTTGGCACAATCTGGCAGTTATGCGATGAGCCAAGCCAACACGATCCAACAAAACATCTTAAGGCTCTTAACTTAGGGTGGGTGGCTCTAGCCACAAGGCGATCTCATCAGCCAAAAAAAAGTCTTTGGCGGTGAGTTGCCCCTTATACAAGTTGCAAATCTGTTCCTCTAGGAGGGTTTGCACTTGGGCGGGTCTTAAGATTTTGTAATCCACCCCCACCACACAACGCAACCCCAAAAAAACACGCTCAAACCATAAATCTTGAGGGCTCAACACCTCAATCTTAGCCCCGCTGGGTTTAGCCATATAGGTTCTAATGTCCTTGTTCTTAAAAAAGCGTTGGTTATGGGAACGCCCCACAGCCCCAGCCCCACAGCCCAAATATTCCAAGCCCTGCCAATAGGCTAAATTGTGCCGGCATTGGTAATTTCTAGCATAATTAGACACTTCATAATGCCTAAAACCATGCATCTCTAGCTGGCTTTTTAAAAAGCTATCGAGTTGGAGCAAGTCTTGGGGGCACACACTCTTAGATAATTTGGTATTTTCTTCCAAAGTCAGGCTATAGGCAGATAAATGGTTGGTGGGGAGTTTGCTAGCCTGCTGGATTTCTTGCATGAGACGCTCTTTAGTGTCTAGGGGGGTGTTGTAGATGAGATCGATACTCAAATTTTCAAAACCGCTTCTGTGGGCGGTGTCTAGGGCTTGGCAAATCTCTTGGCCATTGTGCGTGCGTTGCAAAAATTCTAGTTTGTCTTTAAAAAAACTTTGCACGCCAATGGATAGACGGGTTGCACCTAGGGCTTTTAACCCAGCACACCAAGCCCTATTCAAAAGATCGGGGTTAGCCTCAAGGGTGATCTCAATATTGGGGGCTAGTTTTGCATGCGTAGCAATGGCATTAAAAATTGCTTCGTAGTGTTTCACCTCTAGGGTGTTGGGCGTGCCACCACCCACAAAGATCGTTTTAAGCGAGGGCATATCTTTCAGGCTCTCTTGAATATCTTGGATCAAAGCGCACACATAAGCGTCTTTTAAATCCTCCAAACCACTAAAAGAATTAAAAGCACAATAACCGCATTTGCTGGTGCAAAAAGGAATGTGGATATACAGACTAGATATGCTTGATTTAAGCATGTATTAATCCTTCAAATAGTAGCATTTTAGCGTTTTTTTTGAGAACATAGAAAGGACGATTGATGAAAAAGGTTATTTTGTTAGGTTTTGTGGTTGGTATGGGGCTTTTGAGTGCGGCTGATCCTGCAGCGTTGGTTAAAAAATGTGCGGGGTGCCATGGACCTACCATGGAAAAAAAAGCCTTTGGGAAAGGGCATGTAGTCAATACCCTAGATAGTGCCACCATTAAAGAGGATTTGATGGCATACAAGGCAGGTTCGCTCAACCGCTATGGCATGGGGGGCGTGATGCACGGGCAAGCCAAGAATTTGAGCGATGCGGATATTGAAGCTTTGGCTAAATACATTCCCACTCTTAAAAAGTAGGTGGTGGATTGGGTGGAGGGGTTTTAAGCGTGTTTTAGTTGCGTGTGTTATAATAATCTCTTATCAAAAGAGAAAGGATAGCGCATGGAGACTAAGAAAAGTTACCGCCCTAATGTTGCCGCTGTCGTGCTTTCGTCTCACTATCCTAGAGATTGTGAGTTTTTTATCGCCCAGCGCATTGATATTCAGGGGGCATGGCAGTTCCCACAAGGCGGGATCGATCAGGGGGAGACACCCTTGAGGGCTTTGTATCGGGAATTATTAGAGGAGATTGGCACAGACGCAGTAGAAGTGATTGCCGAGTACCCTAAGTGGATCACTTATGACTTCCCGCCCACCATGCCCAAGAAACTTTACCCCTTTGATGGGCAGAAACAGAAATATTTTTTGGTGCGCTTGAAAAATGACACCCTCATTAATATTGAAACCGCCGTCCCCGAGTTTGATCGCTATGAGTTTGTCAATCCTAAGGAGTTGTTCCACAAGGTGGTGCATTTCAAACGCCAAGTCTATAAGCAGGTGATCGGCTATTTTAGAAGAGAGGGGTATTTATAGGTGCTGGTGGTGCAAAAATTTGGGGGGACAAGTATGGGGGGGTGTGCGCGCATTGAGGCGGTCGCCCAACGCATTATAGAGAGCAAAAAAACCTTTGAGGACATGGTCGTTGTGGTCTCAGCGATGGGGGATAGCACCGATGATTTTTTAGATTTAGCCCACCATTTTTCTAACAAGCCTAATCGGCGTGAGCTGGATCGCCTACTCAGCAGTGGGGAGAATATCGCTAGTGCTCTGCTAGCCATCGCCTTAGAATCCTTAGGGCAAAAAGCCTGCTCTTTAAGCGGGAGAGAAGCCGGGATTGTAACAGACACCCACTACACCCGCGCGCAAATCCTCCAAATTGACCCGACCAAGATCAAAGACCTTTTGGCACAAAACTTCGTGGTGGTTGTTGCCGGGTTTCAAGGGGTGGGTGCCAATGGGGAGATCACCACTTTGGGGCGTGGGGGGAGCGATTTGAGTGCGGTAGCGTTGGCTGGGACTTTGCGGGCACATTTGTGCGAGATTTATACCGATGTGGATGGGATTTACACCACCGACCCACGCTTGGTGCCTGAGGCTAGAAAAATTAATGAAATTAGTTATGATGAAATGCTAGAGTTAGCCTCTATGGGGGCTAAGGTGCTTTTTAACCGCTCTGTGGAGTTGGCTAAAAAATACAATATCCCCCTAGTTACGCGTAATTCTTTTAATCACAACGAAGGCACACGCATCACTTCTGAGGAGCAGATTTTGGAAAAACCCATTGTGAGTGGCATTGCCCTAGATAAAAACCAAGCCCGCGTGAATATCATTGATGCGTGCGATTATCCGGGCATTGCGGGCGAAATTTTTGGACTCTTGGCAGAGGCTAATCTCAATATTGATATGATCGTGCAAACTATTGGCAAAAATGGCAAAACCAATATTAATTTTACCCTCCCTGAGGAGGATTTAGAGATTTGCCAGCAGGTGCTTAAAAATGTGCGTGATATTGGCTCGGTGGAGTGCGATTGCCAAGTGGCTAAGGTCTCTGTGGTGGGGGTGGGGATGCGCTCCCATTCGGGTATTGCCAGTGCGGCATTTAAAGCTTTGGCTAAAGAAAATATCAACATTTTGATGATCAGCACCAGCGAAATTAAAATCTCGGTGGTGGTGGATGTGAGCTTGGCTGAACTGGCGCTTAAAACCCTGCATGCCGCTTTCAAATTAGAATTGTGATCGCTTTTGCCAAGTGGCTCCAAAAGATTAAAGACAATCTTAGTTGCCCGCTGGACTGGTTGGAGCGTGTGGATTGGACGCGCTTTATTGGTACAACCCAGCACTTAGCCCGTGGGGGGTGTTTGCTCATCGGGGCGGATTTAGAGCGCACATGGTTTAAAATTTATGTCTTAAGCCATCTTAACCGCCACAAAATGCACCCCCTAGTCCCCATTTTTGATACCCCCAGTGCATTTGAGGGCTTTTTAAACACCAAGGACGACTCTTCTAATCTAGCCCTCATCACCCACATGCTCAATTTGAGCTACCAAAGTTGCGCCCTTTGGTATGTGGGTCTAGCCCACACGCCCCTAGCCCAGCTCGCCTTAAGTTTGGATCGCCACTTTTTATGGATTTTAGACACCCCGCACAAAGAGGCGATTAGCTTGCACTCTTTAGACCCCATGCTGGATTTTAAATTGCTCCAACTCTACCAAATTTTTGAAAACCTCTTATTTGATGTCTTATTAGGGAGGCTAGAACTTTGAATACCAGCACGCTCATTTTAAGCCACACGCCCCACCAAGAGGCGTTGCACTGCCAAGAGGGATTAAAAACACAACTGCAAGGCACACACCCCCTAATTGATACCCTCATAGAAGAAGAGCTTAAAATAGAGCACGCCCAAGAGATCAAAGCACGCTGTATTTTAAGTTATGCTGGACCCAAAATCTTTATCATCGCCGCGCACCATTTTAATATCTTTGCCCAAAATGCCTTGCTCAAAATCCTAGAAGAACCCCCAACCAACACCCGTTTTATTGTGATCGCCAAGCACAAACACGCATTGTTGCCAACCATGCTCTCCCGCTTGATCTGCCAAGATAAACGCACTAAGATTGCCAAAGAGCCCTTTAAGCTCAACCTAGCCACATGCACGCTCCAAGATATTTATACCTATCTTAAAGAGTTAGAGGGGCAAAGCCTGAGCATGGAGCAAGGCGTGCAATTAATCCAATCTCTTTTATATGCCCTGCAAGAGGCAAAAATCCCCCTAAAGGCATCTATGTTAGATCATTTCCAGCAAGCCATGCAAGCTAATTTGCTCTACATGCGCCCTAGCCATAATCTCTTGCCCCTATTATTAATGGTGCTCCAAGCTAGAGACAACCCATGTTTTTAGAACGCATTAATCCTACAAGTTTTCCCCTAGCCCTAGAGCGCATCGCCCCCCACCCCGCCGGGCAAAAAATCATGAAAAAAAAGGCACAACTTTTAGCCTTTAAGATCACGGCTCTTCCCTTAAGCGCAACGCTCATTTTAAAACAAGAGGCATTGCGTGTGGGTGCCGAGCTGGCCACCCCCAAAGATTGCATTTTAGCCCGTGCCAAGAGCTATGATTGTTTGCTAGTTGGCACTTTGGATCAACTCCAAAAATTATGCCAAAAGTGCCAAACCCAAGATTTTGGGCTCAAAAAACTAGCCAAAAATCTACAAACCCACCTACACCCCACCCGCCCCAAACCAACACTAATGGGCGTGATCAATTTGACCCCTGATAGCTTTTACCCCCATAGCCGCCACAACACCAAGCAAGCCCTAGAAAAAATCCAGCTATATTTAGAGCAAGGCGTGGAATACATCGACATCGGGGCAGCCAGCTCCAGACCCTTTAGCCACAGAGTGGAAGCCAGCGAGGAGATCGCACGTTTAAAAGAGGTGTGTTTGGAAATCAAAAATCAAGGGTTCTACACACAAGCTAGATTTAGCATTGACACTTATAACCCCCAGAGTGCCGCCTTTGCACTCGAGCATGGTTTTAGCGTGCTCAATGATGTCAATGGCTTTAGGGATCAAGAAATGTGGCGTATCGTCCAAGCCCATAACGCCCAAGTGATCTTAATGCACTCTCAAGGCGTGCCCATGGACATGGCGTGCTTTGATCAAAACACCCATCTAATCGCTGAGATGGAGGCTTTTTTTGAAACACAGATTGCCCTTTTGCTAGAACATGGGATTACAGATATGATCTTAGATGTGGGCTTGGGTTTCCATAAGAATACCCCTGAAAATCTCGCCCTCATCCAGCATTTGGCGCATTTTTTGCACTTTGGCTATCCTCTGCTGGTGGGGGCTAGCTATAAAAAGTGCATTGGGGAAGTGTGTGCGCGGGAGGTAAAAGATCGCTTGAGTGGCACCCTAGCCCTGCACTTTGCTGCCCTCCAGCATGGGGCTAGTATCTTGCGCGTGCATGACATCGCCCCCCACCAAGACATAATCAGAATCCACCAAGCCCTAGCCCAAGTGCCTTAAACTTCAGTTACAATACTAAACACCCCCGCCCCGATTTGCCAGCCTTAAGAGCAATTCACAAGGCAATTAAATAATTTTAGTTAGCATAGGCTAATCTCTTTTGTTTTTTAAAGGAATCTTGTTATGGAACACCAGCACCACAAGCTCAATCTCTTTGACATCCGCTGGATGTGGTCGATGTTTGGCACTGCCATTGGGGCGGGGATTTTATTTTTACCCATTAAGGCGGGCACGCATGGCTTTTGGCCTGTGGTGGTGATGGCGATTCTAAGTTTCCCCATGACATGGCTAAGCCATCGGGCGTTGGCGCGCTTTGTGAATGCGATAGGCAATGAGGACATCACCCATGCCGCTACCCGTCTAGGCAGAAAAGCAGGCTTTTTAATCACCCTCATGTATGTGTTTGCGCTCTACCCGATTTGCTTGGCTTATGGTGTGGGGATCACCAACACCGCCGAGTCCTTTTTTGTGCACCAATTAGGCTTGCATTATTTTGAACACAACCGCTTTTTTTTAGCCGAGCATTTGATTACGGGCATGATCTTTGTGATGATCTTTAATACCACGGTGGTTACGCGAATCGCCAATGCTCTGGTCTATCCCCTAGCCCTAATCTTGCTGGTCTTTTCGCTTTATTTGATTCCTTACTGGAAGACCGCTATGATTACAGAAATCCCTACTTTTACGGGTTTCTTTGCCGCACTTTGGTTCACCTTGCCCGTGCTGGTCTTTTCCTTTAACCACAGCGCAATCATCTCCACCTTCGCCCAAGCCATCGAAAAGCGTTATGGCGCGCTCAAACATTTTAAAACCAACCAGATAGTATTACTCAACACCTCCTTATTACTCTTCTTTGTGATGTTCTTTGTTTTTTCATGTATCTTGTGCCTAGAGCCTAGCGACTTTGATAAAGCCAGAGAACAAAATATCCCCATCTTAAGCTACTTTGCCAACACTCTAGGCAACCCCATTATTGGCTATGCCGGTCCGCTGGTGGCATTCTTGGCGATCACCACTTCCTTTTTTGGGCACTATTATGGGGCTAAAGAAGGCTTAAAGGGCTTGGTGGTGCAGATTTTCACTAAGGACAAGCTCAACACCAAGAGGCATAGACAAATTGATATTTGGATCACGCTCTTTTTGTGGATCAGCATCATTGCTGTCGCCTATTACAACCCCAGTATCTTGGGCTTTATTGAGAGTTTGGGCGGACCGGCTCTGGCCACGATCACTTTTATTTTGCCCATTGTGGCGATGTATCTCTTGCCCTCCATGAAAGAGTTTAGGAGCCCTTGGGCTGATGGGTTTATTTTCTTAACCGGTGTGCTCACCGTTTTAAATGCTGTTGTAGGGTTTTTGTAAAATAGATCAAAATGAGTAAGGAAGGCTAACCATGACACAAACCCCTAAAACCCAACAAGAAATTTATAGCCAGTCTATGAGCGCGATTTTTAAAATTGGCATTGGACCTAGTTCCTCGCACACCATTGGTCCTATGGATGCTTGCGTGCGCTTTTGTGGGCTTGTTTATCATCAAGGGCTCTTAGAACAAATGGCGCGGGTGTGTGTGATCTTGCATGGCTCTTTAGCCCTAACGGGTAAGGGGCATTTGACAGATTTGGCATGCGTGGTGGGCTTGAGTGGGATCAGTGCTAGGGAGGTCAGCGTAGAGCAAAGGCAGGCGATTATCCAAAAGGCGATCCAAGAAAAACGCATTTTATTTGCCCGACAAAAAGAGCTACCTTTTGACTTGCAACAAGATATTATCTTTGATTCGCAAGCACTCAATTTGCATGAAAATGGCATGGTGGTGCAGGCATGGGATCAACACGATGAAATTTTGATTCAAGAGGTTTATTATTCCACCGGTGGGGGGTTTATCTACACCCAAGAGGAATTACAAGCCAAGAAATCCAGCACCACGCCTAGCAAGCACACCCCCTTTGATTTTGATAGCGCCAAAGAGTTAGCCCAAATGTGCCAAGAGCAACAAACCTCGATTGCTAACATTGTGCGCCAACATGAAGATGCGTTATTTGGGGAGGGGTATGCCAATTCGTATTGTTTAGAGGTTTATCAAGCCATGTTGGCATGCTACAAACATGGCATCCAAGCCCAAGAGAAACGCCTACCCGGCTGTATTGGCATGGATCGCCTAGCCCCCTCTATTTGCGAACGCTTGGCTAAAAACCCTCAAGAGGGCAAAGACCCGCTAGCTTTAGTGGATTACATCACCCTTTATGCGCGTGCGGTGAGCGAGGAGAATGCCAGCGGGAATAAGGTCGTAACCGCACCCACCAATGGGGCATGTGGGGTGGTCCCCGCCGTGTTGCTTTATTGCCAAAGCCACATCAAACCCCTAAGCCCAGAGGCGATCGTGGATTTCTTACTCACATGCAGTGCCATCGGTTATTTATATAAAAAAAATGGCTCAATCAGTGGGGCAGAGGCGGGGTGTCAAGCTGAGGTGGGGGCGGCTTCTTCAATGGCAGCAGCTGGGTTTGCCTTTGTGCTGGGGGGCAGTGTGCGCCAAGTTTTGAGTGCTGCTGAGATTGCCATGGAACACCATTTGGGCTTGACCTGCGATCCAGTGGGGGGGTTGGTGCAAATCCCTTGTATTGAACGCAATGTAGTGGGCTCTATCAAAGCCGTAGCCGCCGCACGCCTAGCCCTTGAGGATGGTTACCAAGCTAAGGTCAGCTTAGATGAGGTGATCTTAACCATGTACCAAGTGGGTAAATCCATTGATGCCAAATACCGCGAAACTTCCTTAGGGGGTTTGGCGTTGAATGTGCATATCCCCAGATGTTAATTTTGCTATTTGGCTAAAAATGTGCTGGGGGCTTTGTGCCCCATCAAGGACATGGGTTTTTAACCCCAAGATTTGGCATGCCCGCTCCAAGCGATCTTGGGTGCGCTCTAAAAATTCCACCCCTAAAGACTCAATCTGATCTAGCCCTTGCCTTTTAGCCTGCAAGCGTTGTTTTAAACTAGCCAAATCCAAGCGCAAGAGAAAAACCATGTCAGGCACAATCTCTAATAACCCGTGTTGGCGGTGCAACTCTAGGGCATGTTCTAAGCTATAGGGGGCATAGGCTAGCCCTGAGATAAGAGAGCGATCGCTAAAAATGAGTTTATGGGCGTTGGGTTGGAGCACTTGTTGCACATGCAAAGCCCGATCGGCTAAAAATAATAAAAACTGGGTTTGTGGTAGGAGGGCTTGGTGCAAAAGCACCTCTCTTAGAGCTTGTCCTAAGGGCGTTCCCCCCGGCTCTTTAGTAAAAAGGGCGTTGGGGAATTCTTGCTTGAGGAGTGCTATTTGCGTGCTTTTTCCGCTAGCATCCACGCCTTCAAGTGCGATCAACATGGCATTTTTCCAAAATGAAACCCAGAACGCTGGGGGGCACGAGGTGCTGGATTTGCCCATGGTGGGTTAGGATACTGCGCACCACAGAGGAGCTGATAAAGGCATTTTGCAAAGCGGGCATAAAATAGAGAGTCTCCAAATTGGGGTTTAAAGACTTGTTGGCATAGCCCATTTGGAATTCAAATTCAAAATCACTCAGTGCCCTAAGCCCCCTAATGATAAATTTGCAGCCATGCTCTTTAGCCAAATTGGCTAAGAGCCCCTCAAAGCCCACGCATGCCACATTTTTTAAGGGCATGGTGGCTAGTTGCACCATTTGCAAGCGATCAGCTAGGGCAAACATGGGGTTTTTAGCACTGGACTTAGCCACCGCCACGATCACGCGCTCAAAGAGATCGCTACTGCGTTGGATAATATCCAAATGCCCGTTAGTGATGGGATCAAAGGTGCCCGGATAAATGGCTAATTTCACCCACCCCACCTAGTATAAAGATCGTTGGCAATGCCTAATGCATCCAACCACTTACCCACCAAAAACAATTCCATGCTTTTTAAGTCTTTGGGCTTGGTATAGTAGGTCAGCATGGGTGGGGCGATGATGGCGTGCTCTTTGGCTAGGATCAACAAATTATTAAGCGCGATGCTATTTAAAGGCAATTCCCTAGGGGCTAACAAAAGCCTTTGTTGCTCTTTAAGCACCACAGCCGCACAACGGCTTAACAAGTCATCACAAATGCCATGCGCGACCTTGGCAATGATATTGAGGCTAGCTGGGATAATGGCTAAAGCGTGCAAGCCAAAACTACCTGAAGCTAGGGGCGCATCAATTTGGTGGTGCTGGAAAATACTAAGCACTTTTGGCAAATCCAAAAGGGCTTGTTTTAGATCTAAGCCCATTTCTTGGCGCGCGACCTGTTTGGCATGGGGGCTTAAAATCACAAAAACTTCTATGCAAGCGGGCAGATTTTCTATAAAACGCAAAGCCAGTTCCACCCCGCTAGCCCCACTAATCCCCACAGCCAATTTCACAACACCTCTCCTTTGAGTAAGCCCGTGATCTTAACCTGCACCACCCTTTTACTGCGGATGTTTAAGGCTTGGATCACCTGATTTAACACGCCATTTTCAAGGGCTTGCAAGGAGGTTTCTAAGGAAATGGGTCCCTCTTTAAGCGTGGCGCTAAAAATCTCATGCTTGTAGATCAAAATGCGCGGGCCCACTTTATCCACACTTAAGGTGGTATTAGCCCCTAAAAAACTGCGTGTGCTCGCATTGCCAATATAGGAGCGATCAATGGGCATGGCGTTAAAATATTCAAAGGGCACGCTTTTAGCGTAAGTGTTGGCCGCATCGAGGTTTTGATCTTTTTTGAGCATGGTTTTGCTCTTATAGACTTGGATATCGGCTAAAACTTGGTATTTGATCCACACCTGATGCCCTCTTGGTCCCACGCTCACCAAGCCATCTTTACGCAAAAACTGCTGGTTACGCCAGTTAATCACGGGCTCTGGGTTTTTAAGATCGGCAATATTCCCGCCCGCTATTTGCGCCTCCACACCCCGCACGCTAAAGGCGTAATTGTGGTAAAACTGGCTATAAGCTTGGCTGATCTCTTGTTTGATTACCTCTAGGGGGTTTTCTTGTGCGCTAAGAGCCACAACCAAATAAAGAAAAGCAAAAAATTTTTTAAACATGGTCATCCTTAGCTTTTTCTAAGATGGAGAGCACTAGCCAATAGTTTTTAGACCCAAAGCGCACCAAGGCTTGTTCTTGCTCGCGCGTGATTTCTTGGATAGTCCCCACCCCAAAATGCGTGTGGAACACTTGATCGCCCACTTGCCATTGTGGGGATGTTAGCAATTTAGCCTCTTGTAAAAAACAAGAGGGTTTGAGGTATTCTTGTTTCTGCCCAAAATACACACGCTCTTGCACGCAACAAATATACAATTCCTCTTTAGCGCGCGTGATCGCCACATAACCCAAACGGCGTTCCTCCTCTAAGTTGGCATTAGCATAGGGGAAAAACCTCTCCTCAAAGCCCACAATAAAGACCACACGGAATTCCAAGCCCTTAGAGGCATGCACGCTCATGCACTTGATCGCCTCTTGGTTGGTGGGGGCGGGGGGCTCTAAAATGCTTTGATCTAAAAAATCTTGCAAACTGGGCTTGGGATCGTCTTGGAAGTAAGAGAGCAACATGCCCTTAAATTCCTCCAGGTTTTCTAGGCGTTCCTCGATGTTGTCTTTTAGAGTGCTAAAAATTTGGGTGCGCTCAAAAAGGGCGGTGCTGAATGCTTGGGCATCTGCATAAGTTTGGATACTCTGGGCTTGGGTGTTTAAATCTAGGAGCAAATGATAAAAATTTTGCAAGGCTTTAAGCACCTTGCTAGAGAGAACAGGGATTAAAAACCCTTGTTCTAAGGCTTGGTAAATGGATAGCCTATATGGTTTGGTGGCATTATTCAATATCTCCACGCTATCCTTGCTAATCCCCCTAGCGGGTTTGTTGATGATTCTTAGGACACTCATATTGTCATGGGGATCGGCTATGGCACGCAAATAAGCCAAAATATCCTTGATCTCAGCGCGTTCATAAAAACCCGTCCCGCCGATAATTTGGTAAGGGATGCGGGCAACTTTTAAGCCCTCCTCAACACTCTTGGATAAACAATTAAGGCGGTATAAAATGGCAATCTCGCTATAAGGCACGCCCCTTTGGAAACATTCATTAATTTTTTGTGCGATGAAGACATTCTCTAGGTCGGCATTGGCTAAGTGCAAGACCTCTAAATGCTGGTGTTTGTTCTTGCGTTTGTGGCTAAAAAGAGTCTTGCCATGCCGTTGCCGGTTATGCCCGATGAGCTGATTAGCACAAGCCAAAATGCTCTTAGAGGAGCGGTAATTTTGCTCTAATTTAATCACCCGTGCGCTTTTAAAATGATCGGGGAAGTTTAAGATATTGCTAATATCTGCCCCCCTAAAGCCATAAATGCTTTGATCATCATCGCCCACCACGCATAAATTATCATGCGCGCTACAGAGCAACTGGAGCAACTTAAATTGTAAGGGGTTGGTGTCTTGGTATTCATCTACCATCAGATGTTGGTAGCGCTGGCTCACTTCATAGGCTAGGCTGGGTGTGTGTTGCAAGATGGCATAGGGCAGGGCTAGCAGGTCATCAAAATCGACCCAATTTTCTTTTTCTAGGGTTTGTGTGTAAATCTCAAAGGCAGATTGGACATGGGAATAACAATCCTGCAAAGCGATGAGGTGGTTTTTGATCTGGAAGATCATTTTGAGTAAATACCCCAAAAAGGCGCGATCCTCTAATTTAGAGTTGCGCTTGAGCTGTAAAAATTGGGGTCTAAGCAAGCTCAAAGCTTCTTCAGGTTTGATGATCTTAAAATTGGCATCGCGGTTTAATAAATACATGTGCTGTTTTAAAAACAAGTAACCAAAGCGGTGGAAGGTGCAGAGCATGGGCTGGGAGGTTTTGATCTGGCAGGTTTGCAACATAGACATCGCCCGTTGGCACATCTCCCTTGCGGCTTTGTTGGTGAAGGTCAAGGTCAGCGTGTTTTGTGCGGGAATCCCCACTTTGGCTAACAAATAAGTTAGGCGTGTGGTTAGGGTTTTGGTTTTACCACTGCCCGCACCCGCTAACACTAAGAGCGGACCCTCCACATGCAACACCGCCTTTTTTTGCTCGGGATTCAAATCGGCTAACAAGTTTTCAATACTCATGGGAAATCCTCTTGATTAGTGGGGGCTTTGATTTGGAAATCAAAATAGCCAGAGTGGAAATTGGGGCTTTTAATGCCCCTAAAGCTATTCAAACTGGCTTCTAAATTCCCGGCACGCTGGTAGAGCAAGCCCAAACCATAACGCACATCATAATCCCCCGGATACATGGTTTTGGCAATCTCCAAATACAGCGCGGCATCGCCAAAACGCCCCAAAGCGATATTGGCTAAACTAGCCAAAGCAAGAGGTTCTACGCCTTTTTCATCGAGTTTATCCACCAAGTAATTCAAAATGCTGGCTGCTTTTTGGTATTTTTTTTGGAAAATGCTCGTCAAAGCTAACATACGCATCAAGTCCAGGTTTAAATTTTGATCTTGAGAGGTGCTTAAGCGGGCGCTTAATAACTCTTCTTCATAACCTAAAAGCCCTGTGATAAAGCCCATGTAAATAAACATTTTGCGCGCCAATAAAGGACCATGGAAGAGTTCTTCTAAATTGACTTCTTTGCTAGTCAAATAGGCATAGACACCCAACATTTGTTTGATATCTGCGCGGTATTTGAGCATCATTTCATAAAAAATATTGGTGAGCATGTTATTAGGATACATTTTTTTAAGGGCGACAAAACTATCCACTAGGCGTTGTTTGTCTTCTGCCTTGTTAGCATAGGCGATATTGAGTGCGTAATAGATGGGCATGGGCTTGTGCGCCTTTTTAATCCAAGAGAGATCGTCATTATTCGCCCCATTTAAATACCCAATAAAGGAGCTTAAAAAATCGTGTTGGATCGAGTCGTGGAAATTGAGATTTTGAAAATCCTTAGTGAGTTGTTGCAAAAAGACAGCCGGGTCTTCATAGGCAAGCTTGGCTGCTAAGACGGCAAAAATCCCCCCCAAGACATTGCCATTATCTAGATAATAGGCTTTTTTGAAGTGGAAACTTGCACTATGGTAATCTTCTAGTTGGGCGTAGATGAGTCCAATATTATAATGGCTAGTGGCACTATTTGGATTAGCCTCTAAGGCTTGTTTAAAATCATGCAAAGCGGCGCGTAAATGCCATTTACTCAAGTCCCTAAGCCCCATGATGGTGTGTTGATCGGCTATCCCAATATTCTTACCCTTTTGCAAGAGCGTAATTGCCTTATCAAAATCTTGCTTGCCTGTGGTATCCACAAAAAAAACCCCCTCTTGAATCGATCCCAAAGCCTTTTTGGATTCGACTAGCTTAAAGGGGGCGTAGTAAAATAAAATCCGAATCACGGGCAAGCCAATACTCCCCCTAAAATTAGTCTGCCAAAAGTCGCGTCTGATCATGTTGATGTCAAAAAAATGCGGGTTTAAAATGGGTTTTATGGGGTAGGTATCGCTTAAGATTTTCTCTTTTTGTTTGTCCTTGTTGATCCCATGGAGCAACAAATCCAGCATGCTACTGGCTGCGGGTAAATCCCCGACCTTCATTGCGATGATCTGCATAGCCAATAGGGCTTCCATATCTTTGGGGTAATTGCTATTGTAGCGGTGCAAATACTCTAGGGCTTTGGAATAATCCCCTGTGCGTGCATAGAGCAACCCTAAAGCTTTAAAATCTTTGGGTTTGGCAATGGGTTCTAAATGATAAATGGCGCGGTTTGCATCGCCAAAGACTAAGAACATCTTGGCACTCAGCCGTTCTCTAGCGT
The DNA here is from genome assembly GCF_900196775.1 of Helicobacter bizzozeronii. Classification (NCBI taxonomy): domain Bacteria; kingdom Pseudomonadati; phylum Campylobacterota; class Epsilonproteobacteria; order Campylobacterales; family Helicobacteraceae; genus Helicobacter; species Helicobacter bizzozeronii. The sequence continues at coordinate 12,863 of NZ_FZLB01000019.1, read as the reverse complement.
CTCTAAATAACTCAGAGTTAGGGTTAGTGAGTGAGGATAGGGCTTCAAAATAATGCCCGCCATAGTAAAGCCCTAACGAATAAACATAGGAATAAATGGGTTGTTTTTCGATCTGGTAGAGGTTTTGCATGGTGAGTTTGAGATAGCGGGTATAAAGGTCCATGTTGTTTAGATAAAAGGCGGCTGCCATCGCATCAATGGAACTCACACTGGTATTTTTTTGGGCTGCAATGGCACGATCAAAGGAACGCAAAGCCTCTGTGTAATTTTGCTGGCGCATTTGGATCACGCCCAAGTTGTGGTTAGCAATGCTGGAGGACATCTGGGCGATGTAGTGGAAGATTTGCAAGGATTCTTCTATTTGCCCTTGGTTGTAGAGTAAGTCCGCCTTTTTAATGAGTTCGTTGATTTTTTCCTCATTGCTTAAGGGGATTTTGGAGGCACTTTCCTTGGGGGTGGGGAGATTTTCTAACACAAACTCTTCATCTTGTTCGACCTTAACCAGTCTTTCTAGGGGTGCTGATTTACTCGCCTCCTCTATTTTTTCAGCACGCTCGTTTTTGTGGTGGATCACGCTGAACGCCACCAATGCCATGATGAGTAAAAACAAAAACCCGATGCCACCCAAAATAGAAATGTAGAGTCTAGGACGGCTTTTGAGGCTTGCCCAATTCTCTAGCAGGGCTTCTTTGAATCTGGGAATGGGGTTGGAGCTAAATAAACCCTTGAGATTTTGTAGCCGTGTTGCTAGACTGGGTTTGGATTCGGGTGGGGTTTGTTCGGGCGGGCTTTGATCCATGGCTGGCTCTTATTGCAAGTAAGGTTTAAGGGCTTTGGGGATGGCAATACGCCCCTCTTGGTCTTGGTAATTTTCCATGATCGCTACCAAAGTGCGCCCCACAGCTAAGGACGATCCATTGAGGGTATGCACGAAGGCATTTTTTTTGTTCTCCTTGTAGCGGATTTTGGCACGGCGGGCTTGGAAATCCCGGGTATTAGAAATAGAACTGATCTCGCGGTAGCAATTTTGCCCGGGCAACCAAACTTCAATGTCTATGGTGTTGCTGGCACTAAAACCAATGTCCCCGCTACAAAGTTGCACCAAGCGGTGGGGTAATTCTAGGGCTTTTAAAATCCCGCTTGCCGTTTGCACCATTTTAGCCTGCATGCTCTCGCTCTCTTTGGGGTGGGTGAGTGCCACTAGCTCGACTTTATCAAATTGGTGTTGGCGGATGATCCCATGCGTGTCTTTGGAAGCACTCCCGGCTTCTTTTCTAAAGCAAGGCGTGTAGGCGGTCATTAAAATAGGCAATTCCTCAGCTAATAAAATCTCATCGGCGTAGAGATTAGTCAAACTCACCTCAGAGGTGGGGATCAAATACAGCTCCTCGCCCTCGATTTTAAACAAATCCTCTTTAAATTTGGGGAGTTGCCCCGTGCCAAAAAGGGCGGTGTTATTCACCACAACGGGCACAGACACGATCTCAAAACCTTGGGCGGCGTTGTAATCGAGCATAAAATTAATTAAAGCCCGGTTGAGGCGCGCGCCCTCTTGACGCAACACACTAAAACGGCTTTTAGCCAATTTCACGCCCCGCTCAAACTCAATCCAGCCATTGTTTTGGGCTAACTCATGGTGCTCTTTGGGCACAAAATCAAAAGTTTTAGGCTCTAAAATCCGCTCAATCTCCACATTATCGTTTTCATCTTTGCCAAAGGGTGTTATAGGATCTAACAAATTGGGGATGGTGTGTAAGAGGGTATCTAGTTGTTGCTCTAGGGCATTGACTTGTTCTTGAAGCGTGTTGATCTTGTTTTTATTGTCCTCTAGGGAGGCTTTGAGTGCGCCTAGATCGGGGCTATTTTCTTTTTGGCGACTAAAAAAGAGTTTGGAGGTCTTGTTTTGGAACTCTTGGGCTTGCTCTAGGGTCAGTTTTTGGGCTTTATACTCCAGCAAGAGGGTTTTTAAATCCTCTAAGATTTGGGGGTCTAAAAAGCGTTTGGCTAAATTGGCGCACAAACCCTCAAAGTCTTGCAATAATAATTTTTTATCAATCATGTTCTCTCCTGATATTGGGTTTTCTAAAGCCCCATTCTTGCGCCCATGCGTCCAAATAATCTTTAGACACCTCTAGGTGCAACACGCCCAAATCGCCTTGCAAGCTATCCCCAATTTGCCCGTTAGGCAGAGCCATGAAGCTATCGCCATAAAAATTCCAAGCGATATTGTGTTTTTGGGGGCTATGCTTGGGGTAGTAGGCTTGGCGCACCGATCCGATCCGATTAGCCCGTGCGATGAGCATGGAATTACAAAAGGCACGCGCTTGGCAGAGCATGCGCCACCTCTCAGAGGATTCAAAGGTGCTTGCCGTGCTGAGTAACACCACATCCACGCCTTTTTGGTGCATATCTAGCCAAATGCTATCAAAGTGCAATTCATAGCCAAAAAGCGGGGCGATCCGCAGATCTTCTAACTCCACAATCAAGGGTGCGTGCCTCTCTGTCTTGGGATTGGCAAAAAAACTCTCCTCATCCCAGTGGCTAAAGTGGATGAGTTTTTGTTGGGGGTAAAATTGGGTTTGGGTGGGGGACACCCATGCCATTTGTTTGATAAGCCCGCTGGACTCTTGCAAGATCAAGGGGGCGATGAGGTGTTGTTGGTGCTTGCTGGCTAACTCTTGGAGCTGTTCTAGGCGGGCTTGGGCATGCTGGTGGATTTTAAGCGTATCGCTTTCTAATAACTCTAAAAAAAAGGGGGTGATCACATATTCGGGGAATAAGATCAAGGCGTGGGGGGGCATTTTAGCTAAAGTCTTACGCACGAACTCCAAATCAAAGCGCGCCATTTGCAAGATCGCCAAGTGCATTAGAATTTCACCGCCAAAATACCCGATACGCTATTATAAACATAGTGGGTTTTCTCCACCACTTCCAAATCCACCAAACTTAATTCTTCCTCCAATTCAGAGGGGCTGATAAAATTATCAATGGAGGAGGGCAAATAGGCATAGGCGCGGTAGTTACGGCTAATGAGCATGCCTAGCAAGGGTAAAATCTTAGCGGTGTAAAAACGCGCTAGCGATCCTAAGATACCCGGGCGATCTTGACGCATGAATTCCAAAACCAGCAACACCCCCTTTTTTTTAAGCACACGGCTAAACTCTTGCAAAGCTCGTTTACGCTCCAAGATGTTACGCAAGCCATAGGCAATGCTGACAAAATCCACGCTTTGATCCTCTAGGGTGCTTAAATCTTTAGCCTCCAAACAATCTAAATAAATTTCTGCCCCTTGCTTGCCTAAGCCCTCAATCTTATTTTTGGCAATGGCTAACATCTCCCTAGAGGGGTCAATCCCCCTAATGCTCGCCACGCTTCCCTGCAAGCGCGCCACTTCTTTTAAAATGTGCAAGAGCATGTCCGCTGTCCCACAAGCCACATCGGCTATCTCCAAATCTTGCAAGTCTCCCTTAAAGGCATAGACATATTTTAAAGCCCGCCTGATTCCATCTAAACGCCAGCGTTGATCCTGCTTGAAACTCACGATCCGATTGGTGGTGTCGTAGGTTTTGGCAATGGCATCAAACATGTGGATGATTTTTTGTTGTTTTTCTTCGATCCTAGACATTAAAAGAATTTCCCCACCACACAAAAGACAATCACGATCATGCATAAAGTGGGCACTTCATTAATCAGCCGAAAAAATTTAGAGCTTTTGTATTGCCCATCACGCCCCAACTCCCGCATGAACTTTTTACACATAAAATGGAAATGCAACAAGATCAGCACAAATAATAATTTGACATGCAACCAACCATGGTGGAAAAGCGCACCCCCGCCCAAAGCCCAAATCAGGGCAACCCCGCTCAACACGCTCACAATCATGGCGGGCATGGCAATGTAATAGTAAAGCTTTTGTTCTTGGATTTGCACCACGCTAACAAAATCAGGGCGATCGCTATATTCGCGGTGATAAACCAACAATCTAGGCAAGTAAAATAGGGCTGCCATCCATGAGATCACCCCCATAATATGCACCATTTTAAGCCACACATATAAGCTATCCATCTAATCTCCTAACACTTTTTCTAAAAGTTCTGGGCTAGCTTGTAGATACACCCAAGCCCCCTTTTTATCCAAACTCTGCTTTTCTAGCAACACGCCATGTTTTCTCGCCCGTGCGCTCAAAATCTCCAAAACAGGGTAACTCACCCACTGGCGGACACTCTGCACGGGGCTAAAGGGTTTGAGCGGGGCATTTTGCAAACAGAGTTGCAAACTTTGGCTATAGGCTTTCATCAAACCCCCCACCCCCAAGAGCACCCCCCCAAAGTAACGCACCACAATAACCGCACTTTCAATTAAATCCCCACGCCTCAAAATATCTAATAGCCCCCGTGCGCTATTTTTGGGCTCGCGATCCTCATGCAAAGCCTCTTGCAAACGCCCTTGTTCTAAGTGGCGGTAGGCATAGACAATATGGCGTGCCTTATGGTGCTCCTTTTTGAGATTTTCTAGGGTGCTTTTAAAAAGGGCATAGGGCACTAAAAAGCCCAAAAATACCGAGCCCTTGATCTGGTGCTTGGATTGTATTTCCACATCTATATATTGCAAAAACTCTCCTAGTGTTGCAAATAGATTTGCATGGTGGCATTTTCTAAGAGCAAATTTTCGTTATTGCGGGTCAGATTAAACACCCCTTGCAAATTGCGGTAAAAAGCCAACTCAAAAGCCATGAGTTTTTCATTGCTACACACCTTGCGTGTCATGCCCTTATCCTCCACCACCAAATGATCATCATCGCGGAAACTATAGCTCACAAAATACTTATTGCAATAAATGATCCCATAGATTCGCAACTGCTTTTGATCGAACTCCACATGCCCCATGGGCGTGCTTTTGAGTTTGGTATTCCCCCAATGTGCCCGATTTTTTCTAATATCTGCCTGCAAACGCCCCAAATCTGTTTGGATCATCGAGCCATCGGGCTTGATGGAGTCCAAATGCAAACCCTTGATTTTGGCTTGCAATTCCTCTTGCAAAACATCGAGGCGATCTCTAGGATAAACTTTATGTGGGCTGGGCGATTCCTCTGAACTGGGGTGGGATATTTGGGCTTCTAAGATGAGGTCCTTAAAGTCAAAAACATTCCCGCCCAAAATAACCCGCACAATGCGGTAATCATTGTATTTAAAACTCTTATCAAAAAAGCGCACCACCACACAGCCAGCGAGCAACACGCTCAAACCCACACCCATTAAAACCACCACCCATTTATGCAAAAGATGCCACACCCCATTAGCTAGATGGGCTAAATTATATCTGATCTTCTTTAAACTTCCCGTATTAAGCCTTTCGTAAGTCTATTTATAGAAAAATTGGGGTTATTTTCACTGCAAAGTTTGACGATGCTTTACTACTTGTATCCGTGGTTTGGGATTAATATTTTCCAATATCTCACCTTCCGTGCTGGGATCGCTTTCTTTTTGAGTTTTATCGCTTGTATTTACGCCATGCCCAAGTTCATCACATGGGCTAAGAGAAAAAAGGCGAGCCAGCCCATCTCTATGTATGTCCCCCACCAAAACAAGAAAGACACGCCCACAATGGGCGGGGTGATCTTTGTGGGCACGACTCTAATGGCCTCGCTCATCAGTGCGCGCTTGGATAATCTCTTTGTGTTGCTAGGTCTTTTAACCTTGCTTGCCTTTAGCGCGGTGGGGATGCAAGATGACTACACTAAGATTAATCGCAAGAGCAATGCGGGCGTTACTTCGCGTTATAAATTTGCGGTGTTGCTGGCTATTGCAGTGTGTATCTCAAGTGCCCTTTACTTTTTGCTGGATAATAAGAGTTTTTACCTGCCCTTTTTCAAGCGGGCTTTATTTTCCTTCCATGATTACCCCATTTTGCTTGTCGCCTTTTGGTCATTGGTTTTTGTCGCCACCTCTAATGCGGTGAATATCACCGATGGGCTGGATGGTCTAGCCACCGTGCCCAGTATCTGCGTGCTGTTGAGCTTGAGCGTCTTTATTTATGTCGTGGGCAATGCTGAGTTTAGTAAGTATTTGCTCTACCCTAAGGTGAGCCACAGCGGGGAGGTGATGGTGATTGCGGCTGCTTTGATTGGTTCGCTTTTGGGCTTTTTGTGGTTTAATGCTTTCCCCGCTGAGGTGTTTATGGGTGATAGCGGGAGTTTAGCCATTGGGGGCTTTATTGCCTACATGGCGATCATCACCAATAATGAAATCTTGTTGATTTTAATGGGCTTGGTCTTTGTGCTGGAGACCGGATCGGTGATCTTGCAAATCACCAGCTACAAGACCCGTAAGAAAAAAATTTTCCGCATGGCACCCCTACACCACCATTTTGAATCCAAAGGATGGCCAGAAAATAAAATCATTTTACGCTTTTGGATCATCGCAATCCTCAGTAACATCGTGGCGTTGTTGAGCCTTAAAGTGCGCTAAGGATTAGTATGCTATTGTTCTGCCATGCTATCATCTTAGAATAAAACGGAGTGCCATGATCTCGTTATTAGGCTATGGGCAGACCAACAAAGCCCTTGCGACCTACCTCAACAAAAAGAACATCCCCTACCGTGCCTATGATGATAAAACCCTAACCCCTTGCTTAGATACCCACCATAAGAAACTACTCCCTTCTAAAATGTTTAACCCCTATGAATCCCGTTTAGAGATTGTCAGCCCGGGGATTCCTTTTAATCACCCCCTCGTGGTGGCTAGCAAGCACCTTGTGAGCGAATACGACTACATTTACACCCTTTGGAAAACCAACCGCTCTAGCCTAGACTTCCCCACCACTTTTTTTATCAGCGGGACCAATGGCAAGACCACCACCGCGCGCATGTTGGGTCTGCTCTTAAAATCCCATAACGCCCAAGTGGGCGGGAATATTGGCGTGCCCCTCATCGATCTTTACGCCCAAATCAAAACAGAACAACGCAAGCCCCCCTTTGTGTGGGTTCTAGAAACCAGCTCTTTTAGCTTGCACTACACCCAGCGTTTTGCCCCCCATTTTTATATCCTCTTGCCCCTAGCTCCCGATCACTTAAGCTGGCATGGGAGTTATGAGCACTATGTGCATGCCAAACTCAAGCCCTTAGAATTGATGAGCCCTAAGGCGACCGCCCTTTTACACGCCAGCTTGCAAGATCACCCCTATATCAAAAATTTAAAAACCCCCCCCCAGCTCCTTTTTTATGAAAACTCCGCTGATTTAGCCCAACTCATGGGGCTTGATCTCTCCTGCGTGCGCTTTGAAGAACCCTTTTTGCTCGATGCGCTCTTAGCCTTGAGTGGGGCTAAACTCTATAGTGGCGTGGCTAATTATGAGTTGATCAACTCCTATGCGATCCAGCCCCACCGCATCGAAGTTTTTAGCGACTCTCAAGGGCATACTTGGGTCAATGACAGCAAGGCGACCAATGTCGATGCCACGCTCAAAGCTCTTGATCGCTTCAAAGATCGCCCGATCCATTTGATCTTGGGCGGGGACACCAAGGGGATTGATCTAGCCCCCCTATTTGAAACCCTAGCCACCTTGCAAGTGAGTATCTATGTGATTGGTGTGAGCGCACCAGCCATCATGCAAATGGCTAAAAAGTATGCTATTCGTGCATGCTTGTGCCAAGAACTCAAAATCGCCGTGCAGAGCATTAAAGACAATCTCAAGCCCAACCAGATCGCCCTACTCTCCCCCAGTGCGGCCAGCCTAGATCAATTTGCCTCTTACAAACATCGGGGCAATGCCTTTAAAGAATATGTGTTAGGATCGTGATGCGCTTTATTTTTTGGCTATTTTTAAGCTTGTTTGTAGTCTTGCGTGCCGATGATGATGTGGATTTGATCGATCTGCACTTACTCTTAAAGCAAATCAACCAAATTAACCAAGTCATTAAACGCTACCAAGCAGACCCCAACAGACGCTCTGAAATCTCGCTTTATAGCGATCAAAAAAACGATCTCATCCACACCTTCGCACTCAAGTTGCTCAACAACCAAGAACACATCGGCTTTAACATCAAGGAGAACACCAAACAGCAAAAAAAGCTCAAAGAGGCTTTGCTCAAAAATAGCGACAAGGATATTTATACCTATATTTTAGATACTCTCCGCCTCAAGAATTTAGAACTAGATGCCGACATGTATTATTTTTTAGAAAAATTACGTACTTCTTTGGACTTTTTTAGCCAAGAAAAGGATGTCAAGAGTATCAGCACCGCCTATTTATTGAAACTGGAGGGGTATGCAGCTAAAACCTATGTCGCCCCCTCCAATTTAGATGATTTCAAGCACCACAACTTCCAAGAGGCCCTAGACAATTACCAAATCAAGCTCAAAACCTATATTGAGGTGCTCCATTACATCCAAAAGCACCCCAGCCAAGTGCTCTCTAAAAATGTGATCTTGAGCATTAATCTTAAGTGGGTTTTAGAGCGTATCTCCCACTTGGTTATGCAAGTTTTCCCCAAAGCCAACGGGCTACAAAGTGCCAAGATTGTTTTATCCCTCGTGCTCTTGGTTTTTTTACTGGCATTAAGACAACTCATCACCGCCCTTTTTGTCAAAGCCCTAGATTATGTCGTGCGTTTTACCCGCAAAAATACCGCCGTGCAACAAAAAATCCGCAACAGCATCATCGCCCCCATCTCCACTTTTCTATTCATCTATAGCTTTGATGTTTCTATTGACATCCTCTACTACCCCCACCCCACCCCGCCTAAGTTTGCGATGTATCTGGGCGTGGTCTATATCCTCTTATTTGCGTGGCTTTTCATCGCCCTTTTTAAGGCTTATGGGGCAGCCTTGCTGGCTAATTTAGCCTCTAAGAGTAATGGGCTTAGAAAAGAAGTGATCAATTTGATCTTAAAGATCGCCTACTTCTTTATCTTTGTGATCACGATCTTATGGGTGCTCAAACAATTAGGCTTTGACATCTCCACCATCATCGCCTCGCTAGGGATTGGTGGTTTGGCTGTGGCGTTAGCGGTTAAAGATGTCTTGGCCAACTTCTTTGCCTCTGTGATCTTGCTTTTGGACAACTCCTTTAGTCAAGGGGATTGGATTGTGTGTGGGGATGTAGAGGGCACGGTGGTGGAAATGGGGCTTAGACGCACCACGGTGAGGGGCTTTGATAACGCCCTACTCTTTGTGCCCAATTCGGAATTAGCCGGTAAATCGATTCGCAACTGGAATCGGCGTAAAGTCGGGCGGCGCATTAAAATGACCATTGGGCTAACCTATAGCTCCTCTAGGGAAGCCTTGCAAAAATGCGTGTTGGGGATTCGCACCATGTTAGAACAACACCCCCACATCGCCAAACCCAGCGACATGGATAGTGCCTCTGAGCAACGCCTCCATGACGATCACCACGCCTTAATTATGGGTCGCCAAGATATTGTTTCTGTAGATGACTTGATGGGGTATAAATCCAATTTGTTTGTCTATTTAGATAGTTTTGGGGATAGTTCCATTAATATTTTTATCTATTGTTTTTCTAAAACCGTGGTTTGGGGTGAATGGTTGGCTGTTAAAGAAGATGTCATCCTCCAAATCATGAAAGTCGTGGAAGAATGTGGATTGAGTTTTGCTTTCCCCTCCCAAAGTGTTTATGTGGAGAGCCTGCCAAAAGACAAGTCAAGTCTATTTTAGAGTGGAGTGATGCATGTTTTTTAAAAATCTCAAGTTAGGGGCTAAGACCGCTTTAACCACCTCAGCCATTCTCGTGTTCTCCTTTGTCGCACTAGGCTTTTACTATGTCAGTGAAGTGAGCAAAATTTTAGTGGATAAGGCTAACCAATCCGTGCGGGTTTTAGCCGAGAGTCGATCTAAAAACATCACCCTAGAACTTAGCGATGTGTACCGCACCCTCACCAATTACACCAATTATTTTTCACAAGATGGTTATTCTTTTATCCAGCACTCCACAGCCAAAGAGCTTGAGGACAATGTGCGCAAACTCTGTGAAAATAATGCGTTTGTCTACCAAGCCTTTTTGGTGATCATGCATGGAGATAAGCCCAGCATAAGTTATGACTCCGTGCAAAAGAGTAATGGGGAGATCATATCCAATAGCAATAACCCCATCATCTTGCGTTCCAATTTGGTCCAACAAGTCATTAACACACGATCGATGGCTAGAACCCTCACCGATAAACGCGATCTGATGGAAGGCATGAGTAGCTTTGGCTTTTCCATCGCTGCCCCCATCTTTGATAGCCACAATAACCTTGTGGCAGTGGCAGGTCTCTTTGTGAGCTTTGAATATATCCAAGATAAATACTTCCCCACCAACACGGGAGAGAATGGGTTTTTAATGGGTTCTAGAAATCGTATTTTTGCGATCAATAAAGATCACAGCTTACAAGGAAAAGTCTTTACAGATGTCATGCTGGATCAAGAGGCCAAAAAGGCGATCGCCTTTAGAGAAAAAGCAGAGGCGGGCAAGACCCTCATCACCTCTTTTTATTCCAATGTCTTAGATGAGGATATTATCCTTGCCTTGCACACCTTTAGACCCTTTAAAGACCCTAAAATGGGGCATAACTGGGTGATCGGATCGGTGATCTCCAAAGGCAAAGTCTATAGTTATGTGCGCCACACCCAAATGGTGATCATCGCTATTGGTTTGAGTGCGCTCTTAATCGCCATCATCGCCATGCATTTTTATATCCAAAAACAAATTGTGTGGCGGGTTAATCGGGTGGTGCAGACCTTGACAAGCTTTTTTAGATTGCTCAACCACGAGGAAGTCGATGTCCAAATGTATCAATCCACCCAAAACGATGAGATTGGCTGGATGCTAGATAGTATTAATTCTAATATCACCAAAATTCAAAAGGTCTTCCATGACGATAACGATGCGGTGGTGGAGACCACCCAACTCACCTCCAATGTGCAAAAGGGGATCATTGTGGCAGACAAGGAACACACCAGTGCCAACACCCCCAAACTTGCCGAACTCATCAAGGTCGTGCATGCGATGGTGGAGAGTTTGGAAAAAAAGGTCGGCTCTGATCTCAATAAAATTTTGGCGGTGGTGCATGCCTACCAAAAACTCGATTTTACGCCCCAAATCCAAGGGGCTAAGGGCGATGTGGAGCTCTCCATCAACCAATTAGGCACAGAGATCACCAAAATGCTCACCACTTCCTCTGAGTTTGCCAACATGTTGAGCACAAAGGCTTTAAATTTGAAAGCGAGCATGGACAAACTCTCAGAGAGTTCGACCAACCAATCTCAAGGAATCAAAGAAACCACGCAAAATATCGAGGTGATCACGCAAAATATTAGCGATGTGAGCTTGAAAAGCGATGAGATGATCGCCCAGAGCCAAGACATTAAAAGCGTGGTTGAGATCATTGGAGACATTGCCGAGCAAACCAATTTATTAGCCCTCAATGCTGCCATAGAAGCTGCCCGTGCGGGCGAGCATGGCAGAGGTTTTGCGGTGGTGGCTGATGAAGTGAGAAAATTAGCCGAACGCACGCAAAAATCTCTAAGCGAGATTGAAACCAATATCAATGTCTTGGTGCAAAGCATCGCCGATAACTCCACTGCCATTAAAAACCAAGCCAATGCGGTGCAAGACATCAACAAAGCCATGATCGCCTTTGATGCCCAACTCGGGCATAATTTGGACATCGCTAAAGAATGCTTGGGTATTAGCCAAGACATCGAGCATATCGCTAATGACATCTTAGAGGACACCAGCAAGAAAAAGTTTTAGTCTTAGGTGTAAAACATGAATTACATCGGCTCTAAGTTGAGCCTAGCCCCCTTTTTATTGCACCACATCCAAGAGAGTTTGCAACACAGAGGGATCAACTTACAAGATTGCATTTTAATAGACGCTTTTGCGGGCTCGTGTGCGGTGGGCAGGTTGTTTAAAAACCGCGTCAAGCAGGTGATCAGCAATGATTGCGAATTTTATAGTTTTGTATTGGCTAAAAACTACATTGAAAACACCACCCCGCTTAAGCGCGCCCCCAAACTCTTAGAGCAACTCCAAAATCTCCCCCCCCTAAAGGGTAAAATCTACACCCATTATGCCTTGGGGGGCGGGCATTGCCGCCAGTATTTTAGCGATGAAAATGCCATGCGCATTGATGCGGTGCGCTCCCAGTTAGCACGCTGGATAGAACAAAAACACATCAGTCCCAGCGAATTTTACTTTTTGCTCGCCTCCTTGTTAGAATCTAGCGACAAAGTCGCCAACACCGCCTGTGTCTATGGCGCATTTTTAAAAACCCTCAAAAAAAGCGCGCAAAAAACCCTACTTCTAGCCCCCGCCCACTTTGATTTAAGCCCCAACCCCCACTACGCCCACCAACAGGACGCTCAAGAGCTCATCAAGCACACCCCCGCTGATATTCTCTACCTAGACCCCCCCTATAATGCTAGAGAATATGGCGCTAACTACCACCTTTTAAACTCCATTGCCCTCTATGATGACTTCACCCCACAGGGCAAAACAGGCTTGAGGGATTACCAAAAATCGCTTTGGTGTCAAAAAAATAGCGTGGCAGAGGCTTTAGAGGCGATCTTAAAAAACGCGCAAGCCAAATTCATTTTTATGAGTTATAACAACGAAGGCTTATTAAGCCTAGACCAAATCGCCCAAATTTTCAAACAACATGGCAAATACAGCCTCAAAAGCCACCCCCACACCCGCTTTAAAGCCAACTTAAACCCCCAACAACACACCAAAACCACCGAATACTTGCATGTGTTGGAAAAGTTTTAATGGGACACAATTTAAGGGAAGCTGTGCTAGACTACCGTTCTTACAAACTTACGAAACCGCTATGCGGTTTTTTGTTGCATTCCTGTTTCCACCATGCT
>NZ_FZLB01000052.1:0-20675 GCF_900196775.1 Helicobacter bizzozeronii | reverse complement strand
CCCCCCCCCCCCCCCACCGCAGGGGCACACGCTTGCCTAGCGTTTTAGCAAAAAGCATGGGGGTTTTGGGGTTGGTTGTTAGAGAGATACTACTAAATTGTTTGGTTGTGGTCTGCCCCTTGCTAGAGGCTGGGGCTTTGGATAAGAGTTGGATTGGAGAAAACAAAAATGCAATTTTGAGAATGGCTTTTGATTGTAACATCGGTGACCATTTTAGCAAAATAGGGGACATTTTGAGACAAACCGCCCCCGCCCCCTCCAATCTTTAGGGTCTTTTGTTACTCTTGGTAGCTTATTTCAAGAAAACAAGTGCCCCAGCCACACACCCCCCCATCAATCCTCGATCTTGTTGGTTTTGAGGCGTTTTTCATAGATTTTACGCAATTTGCGGATATCTTGTTGCACCTCAAAGACCCCATGCCAGTGGGAGAAGTCCGGACCGCCCATGATTCCACCTTGGCGCATGCGGCGGCCCTCATGGTGCCAAAGGTGATACATCACATTTTGGAATTCATCTGCCCACATGTCCTTGCCAAGCAATTTCTTTTTAGCCAACTCCTCTTTCATCTTCACCGCTTCTTTCCAATATTCATTGTAGAGCAAGATATTTTTATCCGCCATGGTGAAGAAGTTATCAATGTGTGTGGAATTATGGCAATCCATGCAACCTGCTTTCATCTCCGCACGCGCCGCCTCAGGGCCTTGAGGGTTACCTGCAAGGGGGTTGCCATGCGTGATTTTGTTTTCAAATTTGAAAGCCTCGCTGGCTGTTTCATACCCCCCAGTTCTAAGCTCGCTTAAGGGCATGAACAAATTCCATTTCAAACGGCGGCTCACATTGTGGGTAACCGCGCTCTTAGAGTTCCCGCTCATATGGCATGTCGCACAGGTGGGGGCTCTAAAATCAGGGACTTTCCAAGTCCCCGGAGCAGCATCAAAATTCCATTTATTGCCCTCAGCATTGAAGATATGCCCGTGCATGGAGTTGTTGTAAATCTCAATATCGGGGTGATCAGGACCTAAGTGGCAACTCGCACATGCCGCTGGCTTTCTAGCCTCCTCTAGGCTGAATTTATGCGCGCTGTGGCAACTGGCACAATTACCCAAAGACCCATCGGGGAAGGCGGTGCCAATCCCATAGGTGGGCCATGTCTCGGGGGTGGGGCGGCGGTGTTTGTCTAATTTGATGATCGAGCCATGGCATTGGGTGCAACCAGTCGCCTCTGGGGCGCGCCCCAAATCCGGATGCCCCCTACCCTCCACTAGACGCATTAAATCGCGCATGCTCTCTTTGGCAAATATTTGCACCGCACCCCTAACATGCCCGCTGTGTCTAAACTCATCCACCTCTTTTTCATGGCACTTGGCGCAGGTGTTGGTGGAAACAAGCACAGAGATGGGGACTTTAGAACCATGGTGGCCATCCATGGTGAGCATGGGGCTATCTTTGGTAACACTATGGCAATCAATACAACTCACGCCGGCATGGGCATGGCGACTCATCTTCCAATCGGCTACAATCCCGGGAGTCTCCTTAGCATGGCATTCAATACAGCCCTTAGCCTCAGCCCCCAAGTTTCTAAAAGTCTTTAAGGGCAACTGCACATCCATGGCATTATCCACACTCGTCCCGCCCCCTTTGTGCGGATGGGCAGACAAGCTCCCAAGCACCGCACAAATGGCTAAGACTAACGATTGGCATCTTTTACCCACACGCATGGTTATCTCCTATGATTAAGTTTGGCATCTTCACTCCTTTGTTTGGGGTTTTGTTGCTTTTGCGCCCTTAGGATTGGGGATTGTTGCGAGTTCCTCTGGGCTCATTTTTTTCCCACCGACAAGAAACGCATTGGGGTAGGGTTTGTAATTTTCTTTCAAATACTCTTTCAAGTGCAAGCCCAAGTTTTTATGCCCCACTTCATCTAAATGGCACTCCACACATTTTTTTTGGCTCAATCCATTGAAGTAGTCTCGGTGGGGCAAAAAGGCTTTCATGTTAGAAGAAGTGGCATCCTTGAGATTGGCATGGCAACGCAAACAGCCCGAATCAAAAACATATTCGGTAGCCCGCTTGCGGTTAGTCTCCCAATCAAATTTCTTAGGGTCCTTAAAGGTGTTGCCATAGACATCTTCGATGCCCAAGATGGTTTTGCGGATAAAGTAATTCATCACATTATTGTGCGGCAAGTGGCAATCCACGCAAGCAGCCTGAAACCCCACGCCATTTTTGCCCCCATGTCTGTCTAAATGATAAGAATTGAGCTCAGGTGTCATGATATGGCAAATCCCACAAAATTTATCATCTCCAGTCCATTCCACCGCCTGCACGGTCAAAACACTCAAAACCACCCCCAACACGCACCCCCCCACAAAGATCCAAAATATGAAATATCTCCTGATTCTGAGAGCCTCCAAGACACCCATTGACTTCCCTTGCAGTTTGGAACTATTTTAGGAATTATTACACAGCAAAGCTAACGAAAAAATATCAAGACAGATAAAATGATGGATATTGTAAATTCCCCCCTCCCCCGTGTTATAAGCTAAAAGTGTGCAAGACCCCCACCACACGCCCTAAAATCTCAATCTCATCTAAGGATTGCAAAATAATGGGCTGATAAACCGGGTTGTCGCTGATCAAGGACACTTGTGGGCGTTTGCAAAGCCGTTTGACATAATATTCACTATCCAAATTCACGACATAGACCGCCCCTTCATAGCGGGTGTCGTCATTTTGGAATAAAAGCAAATCCCCCTCTTTAATGAGTGGCTCCATAGAGTTCCCCACGGCTTGCAACAAGCCCAAATGATCAGTAGAGGTGATCCCAAAATGCTTTTTGAGAAAAGATCGGCTTTGGGGGAGAAAAACCATGTGATTGCCCTCTTGATTCTTGGATGCGCCCACGCATAGATCCTTAAAATAGGGCACCATCACAATATCTTCAACCTCCCTATGGGTGGATGTGAAAAAATGCAAATCGGTATTGAGAGCGCTGGCGAGCTTTTCTAGGGTATCTAGGGTGATATTGCTTTTTTGCTCGCTCTCATAGCGTTTGATGCTTTGCAAACTCACGCCACATTTGAGTGCTAACTCTTCTTGAGTTAAGTTATTTGCATTTCTGAGTTGTTTGAGCTTCTCCTTTAACATGCCGTTCTCCTTTACACCAAAATATCTCCGCTTATAGCATAAAATATTTAATAATAAGAAAAACCAATATTGGGATATGGTCTTATCTAGTAAGCTTTAAGTCTATTTGATGAAAGTATATGTTAGGATTTGCAAAAATCGAAAGGAGTTTTATGCCATACATCAATATCCGTATTTCAAAAGAACATGGGGGGGCAAGCGCAGAGCAAAAACGCGCCCTCATCAGTGGGGTTACTGATTTAGTCGTGGATATTTTGGGTAAAAAAAGAGAGGCCACCATCGTGATCATCGATGAAATCCACACCGATAATTGCGGTTTGGGTGGGGAGACCATCACCCGCCTAAGGCACACACCCCCCGATCAAAAGGACTAAGACTCTTTGGGTTTGAAAAAACTTAAGAGCACGCCCGCACCCAGCACGCCTAAGACAATGTAAAGGCTAAGGGTCGGGCTGATTTGCAAACCAAAACCAAAAAGATGGGAAGTAGCGTCTAAAATGAGTTTCAGGCTGATAAAAGCCAGCACCACAATCACACTTTTTTCCAAATACACCAAATAACCTTTCAGCACTTCTAACACGAAATAGAGGCTGCGCAAGCCCAAAATGGCAAACATCATCGCGCTATAAATGATCAAGGGTTCTTTGCTCACCGCAATCACAGCCGGCACGCTATCAAAAGCAAACATCACATCACTAAGCTCAATCACCGCCAAACACAAAAAAAGTGGGGTGGCGATGATCTTGGCTTTGCTAAAAGCACTTTGGTGGTGCAAACTAGCAACATCTTTAGCATCTAGGTTTTTTTCAAGCACCTCCAAGCGTTCTTTGCCCACAAAGAAATCATGCCCGACCAGTTTTGGATAAACCGGGAAAAATTTATAAACCAACTTATAAGCGGGGTGCTCTGAGTAATCCTCGCTGTCATCTCCCTCTTTGTTTTGGTTTTGAATCATCACCACACAGCTATAACCCACCAACAAGCCAAAGGCAATTTCCACATACGCTGATAGGTGCAATAAGCTTGCTCCGATCAAGACAAAAATGAGTCGGAAGACAATCGCACCCAAAATGCCGTAGTAAAGCACGCGGTGGCGGTAAATGTCAGGCACTTTAAACCATGCAAAAATCGCCATCATCACAAAGAGATTATCCACCGATAAGGCTTTTTCGAGCACATAGCCGGTGAGAAACAAAGAGGCATTGGTCTTGCCATCATGGATGAGCAAATAAAGCGCAAAGAGCAGGGCAACCCCCACCCAAAAGAGCGACCACAGAGCCGCACTTTTGAGCGTGATGGCTTGATCTTGGCTATGGGCTTTAAAGTCAATGAGCAAAGCTACCACCATAAAAATTAAAAACACCAAGAGATCTGAATACATGATTTTCCTTTTTAAGCGTCTAAGAACGCCCCATCGCTAAAGCTATTGGCATGCACATTGCAAAAGGCGTTTTTGAGCGAGGTGAAAAGCATGGGGTTTTCGCGTTCCATGTTTTGTAAAAAATGCTTGGTGGCTAGCCTTGCAATGGGGGGCTTATCTGAATCGGGTTGTTTGGCTGGGCAGTTGCAATCTGGGGCGGTGGGGATATTTTGGGAGCGCACAAAGTCAATGCTTTGGCGTTCTCTAATGTGAATCAGTGGGCGGATCACAAAAAGCCCATTTTCTGCCTTGTAAATGGGGGGCATGCTGCGCAAACTCCCATTATAGGTAAAATTCATAAAGAAACTCTCCACCGCATCGTCTAAATGGTGGGCGATGGCCAGCTTATTAAAACCATGTTCAAGAGCGTAGTTATAGAGCACGCCCCGGCGCATGCGTGAGCAAAAACTGCAATACGAACTCTTTTCACGCCGTTTTTCTCTAATGGTCTGGGCGATATTGGTGTAAAGAATTTCATGAGGGATATTTTGTTCTGCGCACAAATCAGTAAGCCATGCCAAGTCCTCTTTGAGCCCATAATGCACTGTGGCGGCCTTAAATTCAAATTGGAAAGGGGCATGGGCTTTCATGCGGGCTAACAAACAAGAGAGCAAAATCGAATCCTTGCCCCCACTAAGCCCCACCAACACGCGATCGCCCTGACTAATCAAGTTATAGGCGGCATTGGTGCGCCCGACAATATTTAAAATTTTCTTGCTAATGCTATAAGCCATGGTCATCCTTTATTAAAGCCTTGAATGCTACATGCTAACACAAAGAATCTAAATATGGGGCTTGGGTGGCTAGCCTTGATGGGCTGTTTGGGAAAGAGGATTTTGAGTCTAGGTTATGTAGCAAATACTAGGGCTTTGACACCCAGCACCCTAACCAGATCAACTCTCCATGCGTTCCACCAGCAAGTTTGAAATGCTCTTACGCAAGGCCAATAAAGGCTCTGAGCCGTTGGCTAGGGCTTTTAAACATAGGCTATGATAGCCCTCTGGCAATCTAGTAGGCAAGAGGCTCACCCCAGCGTTGATCTGTGTGCTCTCCAACAATTCTAAAAGATCCTCTAATTTTAATAGGCGTGTTAAAAAAATCCCATTCAAATAATGCGTGTAGTTACCAAACATGCATGGGTTTTTCAAATCCATGCTAGCGGGCTCTAAAATCGTGTTATCTAAGAAGACACTTCTAAGAGACTCGCCTTCTTGGGTAGAAATTTTGAGCGTGGAGTGGATTTTATGGAAGGCAAAAGCCTCGCCCATCGCAATGCGTCCAGCAGTGATGATCTCGCTGTAAAGTAATTGGGCATTGGGGTGCAACACAATATGGCTATGATTTTTAAAGTGTGCGTTGGCAAAGGGGATGATGGGCAGGGGGGAGAAGTCTAGTAAGGCGTTTTGGTGGATATGGATCTGGGTGTTACGCGTTGCGTAACCATCCTCTGTATCTTGGATTTTCTCAAAACTTTGAGAAGAGAGCTCAAGCTGGCAATTTTCCCCAATATCCATTTGAATCTCTTGGGCATCGCCTTTGAGCATCCCCGGGCTCACAGCGATCAAGATGATCTCAGCCATATTGCCTTTTTCATAGAAAGGGGGCATGAGCTTAAAGGGTGGGCTAAAGTAGTTATCGGCGATCACACACTTGCCATTTTGCCCGATTTTGGTCCTCAAATAAAGCCTAGAAGCTTGGGCGTAGCTGGTGGGGTGTTGCACTGCCAAGTTTAATCCTCTAACAAGGCGTATTTTTTGATCCAGCCAATCACGCGATCCAAGCCCTCTTTGGAGCGGATATTGGTGAATAAAAAGGGTTTATCCCCGCGCATTTTCTTAGAATCGCGATCCATCACGCCCAAATCTGCGCCCACATAGGGGGCTAGGTCAATTTTATTGATGATAAGCAGATCGGAACGGGTGATACCTGGCCCGCCTTTTCTAGGGATTTTATCCCCCTCAGCCACATCGATCACAAAGATCGTAAAATCGGCTAATTCGGGGTTAAAGGTGGTGGAGAGATTATCCCCGCCACTCTCAATGAACATCAACTCAATATCGGGGAATTTGGCATGCAATTCTTCCACCGCTTCCAAATTCATCGATGCGTCCTCCCTAATGGCGGTGTGCGGGCAACCCCCCGTCTCTACCCCAATAATGCGCTCTCTGGGCATCACAGAGTTTCTACACAAAAATTCCGCATCTTCCTTAGTATAAATATCATTGGTGATGACACCTATGCTGTATTGTTGGCTCATTGCCCTTGTCAGAGCCTCGATCAAAGCCGTTTTGCCACTGCCCACAGGACCACAAACACCGATTTTAACCATGATTTTCCTTTGCTAAATGGATTAAGACATATAAAGTCTGGAGTATAAATGCTCGTGTTGCATCGCCTTGATGTCATTTTGGATACTCGCCGCACACAGATAGCTTGCGTCCAAGCCCTCTAAAGTGACGAGCAAGGTTGTAAAAGTCTCTTGCAAGGCTAATAAAATGCGTTGCCCGTCATTTTGGGCTAGGGGGATGGTTTTGACACAATTGATCACCATATTAGAGCTTTGCGCATAGAGATAGTGTTTGAGGCTAGCCTCTAAGCCTAATCCCAAGCATGCACAAAAGACCCCATAGGCACTGGCATGGGTGGGGGTGGTGCTTTTTTGCATGTAGTCTTTAAAAAAGGCGCTCAAGGGGAGATCCAACACGCCAATGGTCTTTAAAAAACGATTCCCCAATTTTTGGTTGGCGCTACGCAATTCTAAAGGCGGGGTCGCCAAACAAACCTGCTCCTCCATCTCTAAAATGGACTCTAGGTCTTCTTGATGGGCATAGCCATAAGCCAACTTAAGAGCTAAGAGCTCGGTATATAAAAATTGGGTAGAGAGGTAGGCGCGCATGTAATCAAGCGCACTCTCTTTGCTGGAAACTTCCTTGTGCTGGATATAGGTTTCTAACCCAAAGGAGTGGGTGTAACTCCCAATGGGGAACATGGCATCATTCACTTGGAGCAATAAAAAATCTTTTTGCATAGACCTACTTTTTTATCACAATTTGCAAATCAGGAGCACTTTTAAACTTCAAAGGCACACTGCCCTCTTGCAGAGGATCGGCATGGGGTGCGCTCACACTAATGCGTTGCGAGGCATCCAATTTGCTTTTTAAAACCTCATAGTGCAAGGCTAATTTATCAAACAAGACCTGTAAGGGTCTCTCAAATGGGGTTTTAAAACTCAAAGGGCTATCCCCGTAGTAAAGCGAAGCGTGGCGATTCCCCACTTCATAGCACAAGCGCGCCACCTGCGCCGTGCTGTTAGCATAGACATGGAGGGTGGGCGTGGGGATGATGTTGATAGCAATTAGGCTTGTGGCATCCTCAAAGAGAATATCCCCATCGCATAAGCCCATCTTGGGGGGGTTTTTGAGCTTAAGAACCAACTCCGCACCTTTTTGTGAAGTGAAACGCCCCATTCTTTTTTGGGCATCAAACCACTCCAAATCAATAAAATCTAGCTCCTTAGAGCTACCCCCCTCCTTTAAATTCCCTAGAACGCTTTCTGCAAGCAAGTTCAAAGCCTCATGACCAGTGTTGGATGAAGAGCAACCAAGCAGGGATCCAAGCAGTGATCACACCTTCGATGATGGCAAGCCATGGGACAAATTTGCCCAAGCTTTTGCCTAGCGCACATTCAATCCAACCGGTGAGCCACAACACGCCCCAAGCGAGCCAAATAAACGCCCACCAATCACCCTCAGTGATGCCTAAAAGGCGGTGATCATCAAGTACATCTGAGTAGTGAGAAAGGATCGCTGCGGGGATGGTGTTGATGGTAACAAACAAACAATACCACCCATAAGGTTTCCAATCCAAATTATAGATGTTGTTGATCGCCGCATACATATAGGTAAAACCAAATAACAAGCCCGTAGCAGGTCCATAGAAGTTAATCAAGTGTTGAGACACCTGAGCGACATCCTCTGCACCTGTTACTGTAGGCGTGGGGTTGAAAGTGGAATAGACGATGGCAATCACATTACAGATGATGGAAAGCCCACCTACAAACACATTCATCACAGCCTTGCTTCTTGCATCGACATTGGCAAGACCGCAAACCCCGTTGCTAATCAAAACGATCGCAACATACAACAGCACAAGTCCTAACATGACCATCCTTTGGTGAAAATTTAGAGTTTCCTATCGCCTTCCTCACGCACGCAAAAACCCCAAAACAAGTGCTGTGGGCTGTGGCGAAAAAAATTCTCTTGACTTCATTATAAACCAACAAAGTAAATCGATTCCCCCCCAACAATGCCAAAAATCAAAACTAGAAAACCCCCTCCATCCCTCCTTAAAAAGACCTAGAACAAGTTGTAAAGTTGTGCTAGGCTGATTTTGTCCGCTGCTTTAGAGGTAACTTCCTTACCATCTACTTTTACTTTGTAGGTTTCAGGATTGACCTCAATGTGAGCGGTAACATCGTTGAATTTGAGGTCTTTTTTGGTGATGTTGCGGCAGTTTTTAACGGGCAAAACCACTCTTTGCAAGCCCAACTCTTCTTTAATGCCATTGTCATAAGCCACTTGGGACACAAAAGTAATATTGGTGTCGAATTTGGCTTTGCCATGGTGGCCAAACATCTCGCGGTAATACACGGGTTGGGGAGTGGGGATAGAGGCATTGGCATCGCCCATTTGAGAAAGCGCGATGAATCCGCCCTTAATGATCATATTGGGTTTAATGCCAAAGAAAGCGGGACTCCAAAGCACGAGGTCAGCAAATTTACCCACTTCTACAGAGCCGACATATTCAGAAATGCCGTGCGCAATAGCGGGGTTGATGGTGTATTTGGAAATGTAGCGTTTGATGCGGAAGTTGTCATTATCGCCTTTTTCCTCAGGCAAGCGACCAAATTCTTTTTTGTTTTTGTCCGCTGTTTGCCAAGTGCGGGTGATGACCTCGCCTACACGGCCCATAGCTTGGGAGTCAGAGCTGGTGATAGAGAAAATCCCCATATCGTGGAGTTTGTCCTCAGCGGCGATGGTTTGGGGGCGAATCCTAGAATCAGCGAACTGGACATCTTCTTTGATGTTTTTATCCAAGTGGTGGCACACCATCAACATGTCCATGTGTTCGGCTTCTGTATTCACGGTGAAGGGAATTGTGGGGTTAGTAGAAGCTGGGAGGATGTTAAATTCCCCAGACATTTTAATGACATCCGGAGCGTGTCCGCCACCAGCACCTTCAGTGTGGAAAGTGTGGATAGTGCGTCCGGCAATGGCTTGCAAAGTGTCTTCCACACAACCCGCTTCGTTCAAGGTGTCGGTGTGGATAGCCACTTGCACATCGTATTGATCGGCCACATTCAAGCAATGGTGGATGGCTGCAGGTGTGCTGCCCCAGTCTTCGTGGATTTTAAAGCCAATGGCTCCAGCTTCGAGTTGATCAACCAAGGAAGGTTCATAAGACACATTCCCTTTACCCAAATAGCCCAAGTTCATGGCATATTCTTCAGAGGCACGGAGCATGGTTTTAAGGTTCCAGCGCCCCGGAGTGATGGTAGTGGCATTCGTACCATCAGCAGGCCCTGTTCCCCCACCAATCATGGTTGTGATCCCACTGGCAAATGCTGTGGGGATTTGTTGGGGAGAAATGAAGTGGATGTGGGTGTCAATCCCACCAGCTGTAACAATCAGCCCTTCAGCAGCCAAAGCCTCAGTAGCAGGGCCCACGCAAAGATTGTTGCAAACGCCATCTTGCATGTCTTTATTGCCTGCTTTGCCAATGCCATGGATTTTGCCGTTCTTAATGCCAATGTCGGCTTTGTAAATGCCGGTGTAATCCACGATCAACGCATTGGTGAGCACGAGATCGAGTTCATGGCTGCTGGGGCTATTGGTTTGTGCCATCCCATCGCGAATGGTTTTACCGCCACCAAACTTAATTTCTTCGCCATAAGTGGTGCAGTCATGTTCGACTTCTAAGATCAGGTCGGTATCGCCCAATCTCACTTTATCGCCCGTAGTGGGTCCATACATAGAAACATATTCTTTTCGAGAGATTTTTTTCATCGGATTGTCCTTTCCTTATTTTTTATCGCAACCGCAATTCACAACACCAAAACCATGTTCTTTGGCGCGTTTTAAAGCAAGTTTTTTGCCATCAGTATCGGCTTGGCGATCCACAAGAGAGTTAAAGCCGTAAATGCGTTGGTTACCGCCAATTTGAATCAATTCCACGGTTTTTTTCTCACCGGGTTCAAAGCGTACAGCGGTTCCAGAAGCGATGTCTAGGCGTTTGCCATAGGCTTTTTCGCGATCAAATTCGAGAAGTTTATTGACTTCAAAGAAGTGGAAGTGAGAGCCCACTTGCACGGGGCGATCGCCTTTGTTATGCACTTCTAAAGTGGTGGCTTGTTTGCCTGCATTCAAAGTGATGTCTTCGTTTTTCAAAATCACCTCGCCGGGAGCCAATTTATGCCCACCATCTTCAACGGGGGTGTGGATGGTTACCAGCTTTGTCCCATCAGGGAAGTTGGCTTCAATCCCCACTTCGTGGATCATATGGGCTACACCGGGCATGACATCATCAGCTTTAAGAAGTGTCCTACCTTCTTGCATCAAGTCTGCCACACTTTTTTTACCTGCACGGGCTTCTTCCATCACATGGGCACTGATGAGGGCTACTGCCTCAGTATAATTTAGCTTAACGCCATTTGCTTTGCGTTTTTTAGCTAGTTCGCCCGCATAATGCAACATGAGCTTGTCCAGCTCTTTAGGGGTTAATTTCATCCTAAACTCCTTCTACCAAATTTGTATTATTGAATAGCTAGGCTATCAACGGGACAAATTCTAGTCTGTTTTGGCTAACCTTTGTTAATATTTTCGTTAGCAAAGATAATATTATTTATTCTAAGTTGATCTTATTTGCTGAAAACATAAAAATAGGGGAAAATGGCGGAGAGAAAGGGATTCGAACCCTTGAAGGCTTGCACCTTACACGCGTTCCAGGCGTGCTCCTTCAACCACTCGGACATCTCTCCAAAAGGGCTATTTTAATCTATGGAGGCTAAAAACACTCTAAAGCCACAAAAAAGATCGGAACACCGCACCATCTAGGCGTAATTTAAGCACCTCTTCTAATTGCTCTGCGTGCTCAATCACCTTTAAAATGCGCGCATCTAATAAGTAGTCATTAGCAATGCTCTGGCACTCCTCTAGTTGGTTTTCTGCCAAGATATATGCCGGTTTAAAATTTGCCATTAGGGCACATTCTAAGGGGTTTTGCACCCATATAGCGTATTTGACCCCTTGATCGCTACAATGTTTGGAAAGCCCAAAAGCATCTGTATGGCAGGTTTGGAAAAAGGGGATCGTGTGGCTAGGCACTTGGGCGATCGCCTGTATATCAGCCACGCATTTAAAAGGCATGCAGGGGATTTTAGGGTGTCCAAAAACTAGCATGAATCCCCCTTTTGCAAGCACGCTTGGCAACAATAGGCACGCCCATTGCTAAAAAACGCCTCTTGGCTAGAAACATAGGTTTGGCAATGGGCACACTCTAATAAACTCTCGATTTGGGAAGGATTGGAAGGGCGGGGTTTGCTCTTTTTGGGGCGCAAAAAGAGCCAGCAAATCCAGCCAATGATGAGTAAAGGAATTAATAATCTAAGCAAAATCTCTCCTTTGGGAGTAAAAATAAACCCGTTTGCCATATACATGGCATTCATGATCGGCACAAGCGATCTCAGTGCGCAGATGGCTACCCTTGTAAAATAAAAAATGCCCCTGCTCCCTTAAAAAGGGCGCGCTCAAGGCGATCAAATTTTGGGCGTTCATCAAGGCTCTGGAGGTGATGAGATCGACTAACACACTTTGAGGGCTCAATGCTTCGATCCGCATGCGTTGGATTTCTAGGTTATTCAAGTTCAAGGCAACCTTTACATGGTGCAAAAAAGCCACTTTTTTAGCATTGGGCTCTAATAAGATAAAGCGGGCATTAGAGCAGGCTAGGCTTAAGGGGATGGCTGGAAAACCCGCCCCACTCCCTATATCTAAGCAAGACTTAAAGGGAGCGATAAAGTCCAAGACTTGCAAGCTATCTTGTATATTGTTCTCTATATCTTGGTGGTTTTTTGCCCCGCTCAAATTATGCACGCTCCCCCACTCTAAAAGCAAATGGGTAAATAGGTCTAATTTAGCCCTCATAAGATCAACATCCCATCGCCATAGGAATAAAAGCGGTAGTGGTGTTCTATGGCGATTTTATAGAGTTCTAGGCATTTATCCAAGCCCACCATAGACGCAACCAACATGATTAAAGTCGATTCGGGTAGGTGGAAATTAGTCAGCAAGGCTTGGGCGTGCTTGACCGGGTTGCCTAGGTGCAAAAAGAGTTTGCAAGGTTTAAGCCCAAAACCCCGTTTATAGTGTTCTGTCGCCCTTAAAGCGGTTGTGCCCACACATAGAATATAGGGGGCTTCATCTAGGGCAAGCCCGGCTTGTGGGGAGACTTCTACAAATTCGGCATGCATGGGGTGCTCTCTAATGTCCTCACTCTGCACGCTTAAAAATGTCCCCGCCCCCACATGCAAAGTGATAAAAACATGCTTAAAATTCTTTAATAGGTGGTCTTTTGCGCTCTGTGAGAAATGTAAAGACGCTGTGGGGGCGGCGATCGCCCCTAGATTTTTGGCAAACACGCTTTGGTAGTCTGTAATGTCCGTGCTCTCATCGGGGCGTTTTAAATAAGGTGGGAGGGGCACATGCCCTAAGAGTTCCAACATCTCTAAAACCCCCGCCCACTCTAAAAGCTCCCCCCCATGTTTGAAACTTAACACCCTCAAACCATTATCTAGCACTTCTAAGACCTCACAAGAATACCCCCCCTCTAACCCCAGCACGAGTCCGGGGCGCACTTTCCCGCGCATTTGGGCTAAACACGCTGTGGGGCTAGCCGCGTGGTGTAATAAAATCTCTACTGGGCGTTTTTGGGCGGTGTGAGCAAAGAGCCGTGCTTTGATCACTTTGGTATCATTGAGCACCACAAGGGCGTGTTTGGGGAAAAAATCAAAGATTTCTTTAAAAGTGCTGTGGGTGAGTTTGTTGCTGGCACGCTCATAGACCATTAATTTAGCCTCTTCTTTGGGGTCTATGGGGTGCGTGGCGATGAGGTGCTGGGGCAAGTCATAGGCGTAGCTGGCACGCTTAAACTCTCTAGGGATGGGCATTAAGGTTTGGGGGCGGGATTAACCCATTTGGCGATCAAAATGGAGAGCCCATAGAGTCCAATTAAGGGCAGTGCCATTAAAACTTGACTCATCACATCGGGGGGGGTGATGATGGCGGCGATGATAAAGATCACCACAATGGCATATTTGAAGTAATTTTTCAAACTCTCATCGGTGATAAGCCCCACTTTGGCTAAGAAAAACGCCAACACCGGCAATTCAAAGGCAAAACCAAAACCCAAAATCAAACGGGTAAAAAAGCTCACATAACTAGAAGCGGAGATATTGGCTTCAAAAACCGCATTCCCAAAGGTAGAGAGGTAATTGATCACAAAGGGGAAGACAATGTAGTAGGAAAATGATGCGCCCGCAACAAACATCAAAGTTCCAAAGAAAACAAAGGGCAAGACCACCTTTTTTTCATTTTTATAAAGTCCGGGGGCGATAAACAGCCATGCTTGCCAAAAGATCACGGGCATGGACACCGCCAAAGCGGCAAAAAAACTCACCTTGATAGCCACCATGATTCCCTCAATCGGGGAAATCTGTATGAGCTTGCCATGGTAAGACGCTCTGATCCACTCAAAAATGATCTGCCAAAAATGGAAACACAGCCCAAAAGCCACCACCAAAACGGCAATCGAGATCACAAGGCGTTTGCGTAAATCTTGTAAATGGGGTTTGAGATCATCTAGGAGCATCGGGGGGCTTTTTCTCCAAACTCACTTTAGGTTTCTCATCAGCCTGCACCTCTTCAGACAAACTATCTAGGGGGTTGTCTTTGGCAATGCTTTGGGCGATCTCTTTGAACTCTTGCAACTCCTTGAACTCCTTGAACTCCTCTAATTCTCTTTTTAAAGAGTTTTGCACCTTCTGTGTCCCTTCTTCAAAATATTTTTTGTATTCCAAAGATTGTTGCCTAAGTTCCTCGATGTGAATCTCTTTATCTAAAGTCTCTTTAGCATCATTGAGCGTTTTTTTAACTGCCCTAAAAAACTTAACAATATCCACTAGGGCTTTAGGGAACTTTTCGGGTCCTAAGAAGATGATGGCGACCACAAGCACGACCAATAACTCAAAAAATCCCATTCCAAACATGGTTTGATTATAGCATATTACTGGCTAAGATGATCGCCCCTGCATTAATTTGTTTGTAAGCTAAAATTAAATATAATACGGGTGCTTTTCTCTTTCTAAAGTGCTCTTTAACTCTAAATCACGAATAGGATATTTGAACATGGAAAATGCTAACCACAAATCTACCAAAAACCCCCATAAAATTCAAGAAGAGCTAGAACAACTCTTCCAAGAGGGCGGTTCTAGTGTTTCTTATGAACGCATTGTGGATATTATCCAAAAAATCCCCACGCTAGCGCAGGTCAAAAAGATCAAGGATTTGGCACTCAAATACCACAAGAGTTTCATACACTCCTCAGAATATGCGCTCACTTCTCTCCACTCTATGGAAAGAAAAACGACACGCAAACGATCCAAAGCCTTAGAGGAGGAAGAGGACAGCCTGGACTTTATCAAGGAAAAGGAATTGCACGAATGGTCTAGGAGCGATAGCCCCGTGCGCATGTATTTGCGTGAAATGGGCGAAATCCCACTTCTAAGCAAAGAGGAGGAAGTCGAACTTAGCAAACAAATCAAGCTAGGCGAAAACATCATCTTAGATGCCATTTGTTCTGTGCCCTACCTGATTGACTTCATCTATGGCTATAAAGAGGCGTTGATCAATCGCGAAAGACGAGTCAAGGAGTTGTTCAAAAACTTCGATGATGAGGAGAGTGCGACCAAGAAAGACGAGGAAGTTGAGATGGAGGAGGGCGAAGATGAAGAGGGCTTAGAGGTGAAAAAAAATCTCTCTGAGAAGGATAAAAATCGTGTTGAAAAAGTCTTGGAGAGCTTTAAAGCCCTTGATAAAGCCAAAAAAGATTGGCTCAAATCGCTCAACACCCCGCCCACTTCTCAAGAGGACGAGCTTTTATATGCCTTGACTTTGGCGTATAAACGCCGTGTGTTGAAAGAAAAGCTCTACGACCTAGGACCTACAAGCAAGCTCATCAGCGAATTAGTTAAGGCGATGGAGACTTCGCTTAAAAGTGGGGATGGATTTGAAAAAGAATTAAAACGCCTTGAGTACAAACTCTCTTTATTCAATGAAAGCCTCATTGAGAACCACAAAAACATTTTAAAGACCATCACCACCATGAGCAAGGAGGAGATTGCTAGCATGGTCCCTGAGGCGACCATGATCAGCATTTACATGGAGATTAAAAAGCTCTTCCAAACTAAGGAGGCAAGCGAAGATGGCTTTGATTTAGAACCTAGCAAGCTCAAAGAGATTTTAGAGCAAATCAAGCGGGGCAAACTCATTTCTGATAAAGCCAAAAATAAAATGGCGCGCTCCAATTTGCGCCTTGTGGTGAGCATTGCCAAACGCTACACCTCCCGTGGCTTGCCCTTTTTGGACTTGATCCAAGAGGGCAATATCGGGTTGATGAAGGCAGTCGATAAATTTGAGCATGAAAAAAATTACAAGTTTTCCACTTACGCCACTTGGTGGATCAAACAAGCCATTAGCCGTGCGATCGCCGATCAAGCCCGCACGATTCGCATCCCCATCCACATGATCGACACGATCAACCGCATCAATAAGGTCATGCGCAAGTGCATGCAAGAAAATGGCAAGGAACCCGATTTGGATTTGGTGGCTAAAGAAGTGGGCTTGCCCTTAGACAAGGTCAAAAATGTGATCAAAATCACCAAAGAGCCCATTAGCCTCGAGTCGCCGGTGGGCAATGATGATGATGGCAAATTTGGGGACTTTGTGGAAGATAAAAATGTGGTTGGCTCGATGGAGCACATCATGCGTGAGGACTTGAAAGCCCAAATTGATGGGGTTTTAGACCAACTCAATGAGCGCGAAAAATCCGTGATCCGCATGCGTTTTGGCTTGCTGGAGGATGAAAGCGATCGCACGCTAGAGGAGATTGGCAAGGAGCTCAATGTTACACGCGAGCGGGTGCGCCAGATTGAGAGCAGTGCCATTAAAAAGTTGCGTAGTCCCCAATATGGACGCTTGCTCAGAAGTTACTTGCGTATATGAATGCGCCCCAATCTCTTTTATTTCTGTGCTTAGGCAATATCTGCCGTTCGATGTTAGCGCGGGGCATCGCCCTTGAGTTGATCCAAAAGCAACAATTAAATTTAAAAGTCGATGGGGCGGGCATTTCTAACTACCATGAGGGCGAACATGCCCACCCACCCATCATTGCCCTAGCCAAAAGGCATGGCATCGATTTAACCCCCTTTAAAAGCAAACCCATTACCCAAACCCTAGCCAGCCGCCATGATTGGATCATTGCGATGGATACAAGCAATGTCAAATCTCTAGGCACGCTGGGCATCGCTCACCCCCACATTTACAAATTGGGGGATTTTGGGCTAGGCGGGATAGACATCCCCGATCCCTACACTTTCACCCAAGAAAGAGACTTAGAACATGTCTATGATCTGATCTATCAAGGTGTTACCCATCTCTTAAAGAGTTGCCATGCCTAAAATTTTGCTCCTCCTTGTGGCATTTTTGGCAGGAGCATTAGCCCACGATGGGGCTTTATTGGATTTGATCAAGCTCCCCCAAAAGGCGACCTACTATCTCCCCAAGCACGCTCTGCCCATCCCCTCTAAAGCCAAACTCAAAAAGGCGTATTTGGAGCAATGGTATGCCCCTTGGGTGGATATGAAGGTGATGGACGACCTAAATGAAGTTTTTTGGATGCGTGATACCTTCAGTGCTTTGGGTTTTGGCAAAGATGGCAAACCTAACGATCCAGCACGCATGCAGGCTATTTATGAGAGCATGGACATCCCCCACTACCCCAGCACCGCCCTTAAAGCAGTCATCTTAGCCGATACCAGCGTGCGCGCCGTGCCCAGCCAAGAGCCCTATTACCGCACTAAAGATGGCTACCCCTTTGATCGCTGGCAAAATTCCTTTATTTTTGCCGGCACGCCCGTGCTCATCACCCACTACAACAAGGAACGCACCTACGCCCATATCCAAAGCAGTTTTGTTTTTGGCTGGGTGCGTGTGGAAGATATTGCCCTCATCAAACCCCAAATGATCCAGCAAGTGATGCGCCTTAAAGAGTATCTCACCCCCTTACGCGACAAAATAGCCCTCTATGATCAACGCAAGAATTATCTAGCAACAGCGCACATGGGTGAGATTTTCTTAAAAATCCCCCACACCTCTAGGCAGGTCTATATTTACAAACAAGATCAAGAGGGTTATGCTTATCTGAGCCCAGCTTTTGTCAATCCCAAAGATTTTACGCCCTTCCCCCGTCCGCTCACCCAAAAGACGATGGCGACCATCATAGACACCATGCTAGGGCAAAGATATGGCTGGGGTGGGGCACATCAAGACCGCGATTGTTCGGCTTTCACACGGGATAGCTTTGCTAGTTTTGGGATTTTACTCCCCCGCAACTCTCTAGCCCAAGTGCAGTATGCCAAAAATGCCATCGATCTTAGCCACATGCCCGCACATAAAAAAGAAGCCTATATCATCAAGCATGCCACCCCCTTTGCAACCATTCTTTGGCTCAAAGGGCATATCATGCTCTATCTAGGCACACGCCACAGAAAAGCCATCGTGGCGCATAATATTTGGGCGATCTCTGTGCCCAAGCGCCACAAAAAGACCCGCATTTACAACATTGGTAAAGCCGTGATCACGACTTTAAGGTTGGGCAAAGAACACAAGGACATGTTTGCGCATTCCAAACTTCTAATCGATCGGGTCAAGGCCATGTCTGATCTTTACGATTATAGCTTAAAGTTGGTCGCATATTGATTATGCTAAAATCGGGCTTTTTAAATTCAAACAAAGGATAGGAATGAAGCGGGATTTTGATGTGGTGATTGTGGGGGGCGGGGTGTCTGGTTGTGCCTTACTTTGGACCTTGAGTCAATATACTGATTTGAAAAAAGTCGCTTTGGTGGAGAGAAGAAGCGGTTTGGCTAAGGTCAGCTCAAATGCTAAAGCCAACTCCCAAACTATCCACGATGGGGCAATTGAAACCAATTACACCGCCCAAAAAGCCAAGAAAGTTAGACTTGCAGCCGAAAAGCTCAAAAATTACGCCCTCAATAAAAACCTACAAAATACGGTCATCTTTGAAATGCAAAAAATGGCAATCGGGGTGGGTGATAAAGAATGCGCTTTTATCACCAAAAGACATGAAGAGTTCCAAGAAATTTACCCCGGTTTGACCTTTTTTGACAAGGCTAAGATTAAGCAGATTGAACCTAAGGTGATCTTGGGCCAACAAGGCTTGGATCGCCCCGAAAATGTCGTGGGGAGTGGCTTTGAGAAATATTGGTGTGGCATGAACTTCGAGCTTTTGAGCGAGAATTTTGTTGAGGAGGCGATGAAAATCCACTCTGAAAACCATGTTTTCTTTAACTTCAAAGTGTCCCGCATTGAGTCGTGCATGGATGATGAATGGGCGGTGATCTCCACAGAGGGCGATGAAATCTATGGGAAGTTTGTCCTAGTTGATGCGGGGTCATATTCCTTGCCCCTAGCCCAGTCCATGGGCTATGGTTTGGAATTAGGTTGTTTGCCTGTAGCGGGGAGTTTCTACTTTGTACCCGGTAACTTGTTGCGTGGGAAGGTCTATACCGTGCAAAATCCCAAACTCCCCTTTGCCGCCTTGCATGGCGACCCGGATGTGTGGATCAAGGGCAAAACCCGCTTAGGGCCAACAGCTTTTGCGATGCCCAAATTAGAGCGCAATAAAAGCCTCTTAAAAGGTGTGAGCTGGGAGCTTTTCAAAATGGACTTCAACCCCGATGTGATGGGGATTGTCTATGATCTCTTCTCAGAAAGAGATATCCGCAACTATGTCTTTAAAAACTTTGTCTTTGAATTGCCCTTCTTTGGCAAACGCAAGTTTTTGCACGATGCGCGCAAGATCATTCCTTCACTTTATTTGGGCGATCTCCAATATGCCTATGGTTTTGGGGAAGTCCGCCCCCAAGTGCTCGATCGCACACGCAAAAAATTAGAGTTGGGGGAAAAGAAAATTGTAACAGGTCGGGGCATCACCTTTAACATGACTCCCTCCCCGGGCGCGACCAGCTGTTTGGAAAATGCGCTTAAAGATGCTAAAGAAATCGCCGAATACTTGGGCGCACGCTTGGATGTTGAACGCTTCTATGAAGAATTATCCCCTGAGGAGCTCAAAACCCTTTAAGCCCGAGGAGGGGTTAGTAAATGGTGATGTGTTCGGGCTTGCAAAAGAGCACGAGCTCCTTGCCATTTTCGAGACGATAGAGCTCAATGGAGCCTTGATCTAAGACAAAATCCACGCTACAATCATCCAAATGGACCTCTACGCGTTGCATATTAGCTTCTTTGCGGTCGGGTTTAATGGTTAAAATCCGTCCGGTAAAAGCCATCGGATCTAGTTTTAGGTGCTGGCTAAAATTAGGAATCAACACAGAAATGACTTTGAGAATGAGCGTAATGTCATCATCGATTTGGCAATTTTCGACCTCTGCAATGGGGCATTTGGCCTGCACCACAACATTTTTAGCTTCAAAATGCACCCGATAGTTCCCTTGTCCTCTTTCGTGCAAAGAGATTTTGCCCCGTATGCGGTTTTTAACATAAATACTATTGCTAGCCATAACGTTCCTTATTTTAGATCATAATCAGAGATTTTGTCCATTTTAGCACAAACAGATCAACATACAAGCTTACTTTTTGAGCACCAACCGCTCTCACAGACTTATAAAAAACCCTAAAACTTATAAAAACCTATAAATCTCAAGGCTCATGCTGTGTTCCTGTTTCCACCATGCTG
>NZ_FZLB01000080.1:0-4907 GCF_900196775.1 Helicobacter bizzozeronii | reverse complement strand
TCACCTCCTTTCTTAGAGAATTGCCCTTGGCATTTGTTTGTCTAGGGAAAAGGCACAGGACTCTCTTGCTTAGGTGTTGGAGATGTTTAAAAAAATAATCCTCTTAGATTTTTGATTGTTGGGTTTTTGTGGGTCTAAGTTTTGTCGTGATTGCAAGACAAGCAAGCAAAGATTCGCCCCACCGGCAGGGGCGAGTAGAAACCAGCCCTATTACCGGCTACGCCCCACCTTCACCATGCGGTTTCTCAGCTGGGCTAAACTATCCTGCAGGGGGATTTCCTTAGGACAGGTGTCATGGCAACCAATCAAGCTCATGCACCCAAAAATCCCATCGTCATCGCCCACTAATTCGTAAAAATCCTCATCACTGCGCTCATCATGGGAGTCAATCAAAAAGCGCATCGCGCGGTTTAGTCCGGCTGCGCCAATAAAGTTTTCACGCATCAGCTTTGTCCCACAAGCGGCAATGCAACACCCACACTCAATACAGCGATCCAGCTCAAAGACTTCTTGAGCTTCATCTGGGTCAATGCGCTCTTCAGGCTGGGTAATATCCACTTCCTTGCGGTGGTGCGCCCAGCTCTCCACGCGCTTGGTCATGTTAAAAAACCACTCACCGGTATTCACACTCAAATCCTTGATCAAGGGAAAAGAGGGCATGGGCATGAGCGTGATTGTGTCCTCTTGAAAACTAGAAGTTAAGGTTTTGCATGCCAAGCGAGGGCGACCATTAACCATCATCGCACAGCTCCCACAAATCCCCGCACGGCACACAAAGTCAAAGCTCAAATCCGGATCCAAAGTTTCACGGATAATACCCAAAGCGATAAAAAGAGTCATGGAGGGGATTTCTTGGAGTTGATACTCTTTAAAATGGGGTTTAGACACCGCGCTTTGGGGGTCAAACTTTAGGGCTTTAATGGTGATGGTGCGACTCATTACTTGTCTCCTAGTCTAATGTTGCGGGCTTTGTATTGGGGCTGTAAATCAAAGGGCATGAGGGCTTCTTGCAATTCGTAGCGATCCCCCCCCCGCGCCTTGATCTCTTCTGTAATTTTGGCAATCTGTGCATCGCGCTGCTCCTTGAGCGGGTGGGGGATGAAATTGCCCTTAGCCCCATAACCCCTAAAATCAGGGCTGATCTCCATCGTCATAATGTCTAAATCCTCATAGCTCAAGGTGGGCAAAGTCTGGGTAGGGTCTTCCCAAGAAGCTAGAGTGCGCTTGAGCCAGTTGGCATCATCTCTTTTGGGGTGATCGATACGGGTGTGTGCCCCACGGCTCTCGGTGCGATCTAGTGCGCCTTTGGCGATACACAATGCGAGTTTAAGCATTTTTTGGGTGCGGTAAGCGTCTTCTAACTCGGGGTTGTTGTGTGTCTTTTTATTTTTTACATGGATATGCTGGGCGCGTTTGTAGAGCTCCTCTAATTCATGCACGGCCTCCTCTAGGATCGCACCCTCTCTAAAGACCCCCACCTTTTCGTCCATGATCTCGCGCATGCGCTCCCTAATCACATAGACATCTTCCTTGCCCTCATTGTGCAAGAGACCTTGCAAATGCTCTTCTGTGCGCTTGATAAAGCTTTGGGCGATTTGGGTGCTAATCTCAATACTCGCTTGTGCGCAGTGCTGGGCGAAGTAATCCCCGATGATCATCCCAGCAACCACCGCCTCGCTCACAGAGTTACCCCCTAGGCGATTAAACCCGTGCAAATCCCAACACGCTGCCTCACCCGCACAAAAGAGCCCCTTTAGATGACTCTCTCCTTTATAATTGGTGCGTAGTCCCCCCATAGAGTAGTGTTGCATGGGCTTAATAGGCACCCAACCTCTTTGTTTGGGCGCACCCTCGCCAAATTGAGGCTCATCTTTGGGCATGTCTTTCAAATTTGTATCGCCTTCTATGCTATCATCTGCTGCATCAATGCCCGCAAAGGTATGGGCGATGTCGTGCACATCTCTAAGATTTTTTTCTACATGCTCGCGACCTAAAATAGCAATGTCCAACCACACATGATCGCCATAAGGCGAAGGCGCGCCATAGCCCTTTTTAATGTGCTCTAAAATGCGCCGACTCACCACATCCCGACTAGCTAATTCTTTCTTTTCGGGTTCATAAGCAGGCATGAAACGCCGCCCAAATTTATCGCGCAAAATCCCCCCATCGCCCCGACACCCCTCTGTCATCAAAATCCCGCTGGGCACTAAGGCTGTAGGGTGGAATTGCACCGCTTCCATGTTGCCCAGTTTAGCTACCCCCGTTTCTAGCGCGCTGGCAATCCCTGCGCCATCGCAAATCACCGCATTGGTCGTGTGCTTATAGACCCGCCCATAACCCCCCGTAGCTAAAAGCGTGCCCTTAGACACATAGGCACTCAATTCCCCGGTGATCAAATCGCGCACTACAGCTCCACAGCACACACCCTCATGGTGGATTAGAGTTAAAACCTCTTTGCGATCCTGAATATCCACTTGGTGGTGCAAGGCTTCATTAGCCACCGCATAGAGCATGGTATGCCCAGTCGCGTCCGCTGTAAAGCAGGTGCGCCACTTTTTCGTGCCCCCAAAGTCGCGGCTTTGGATATAGCCATGGCGATCCTCTCTCTCAGTAATGGTTACATGCTCGCCATTGATCACAGCCTTGCGATCCCCCTTTTTAATGCGCGTCCAAGGCACCCCCCAGCTAGCCAACTCCCTAATGGCTTTGGGCGCAGTGGTTACAAACATTCTAGCCACTTGTTGATCGCAACCCCAGTCGCTCCCCTTCACCGTGTCCAAAAAATGCAGATCCTCATTATCCCCTTCACTCATCTTAGCATTGCCCAAACTAGCCTGCATGCCCCCTTGTGCAGCTGCTGAGTGGGAACGCCTTACAGGCACTAGACTTAACACGATGGTGTGCAATCCCCGCTGTTTGCACGCAATACTGGCGCGCAAACCCGCCAAACCACCGCCCACCACCAATGCATCGCAATACACTATATTCATTCTTTTCCTTCCTTATGCAGTTGTTCATCTAGCTGGATTGCCTGTTGCATGCTGTTAATGCCCTGACTTTTTTGCGTGAGCCCTTTTTTGATATAAGCCCCATAAGTGAGTAGACCCAGAACGATGAAAAACACGCTCATGCTCCACTTAGCCTTTCTCAAGCCATCGATACCTAGATTTTTGAACCAACCCCATTTGATCGCCAAGCGGTAGAGCCCAATAGAGCCATGCAATTCCACGGCAAAGAGTAGGAAAATATAGAGTAACCAGAAATGTTGACTCACAAAGCGATAAGAGGAGGCATGCGGTCCGATGCTATGAGGAGCAGTGAGCATGACAAATAAATGCACGCTAGCTAGAAAGAACATCGCAAAGCCCGTGCCCACCTGCACAAACCATAGGGTGGTGTCGCCATGTTTCATCAAATGTTTATGGGTTTTGAAAATCTTATATTGGCGGTAATTAATAGGAAACTTCCTGAGTGCCAAAAAGGCATGCACGACCAAGATCACGATCACCCCGGCAGCTACCGCACTCACAATGGCGGGTTCGCCTGCCTTGATAAACAAGCTCCCCTCAAAAAACTTGGTTACTGCATACATGGCGCGATCGCTGATCAAAATGCTACTCACAAAGAACATGTGCGCAATCATAAACAATGCCAAGATCAAGCCCGTTGCGCTCTGCCAAAAGTCCAATTTGGCGTAAATCCCGCTCTTTTTACGCTCCGTAGTAACCCCGTAGTAACCCTCTATGATCTCCTCTTGTTGCATGCGCTCTCCTCAAATTTTCACAAAATGATAGCAAAATTATGGTATTTTTCAGTTATCTTTGCCATCTTTTGCTAAGATACGTAGAAACGAGATCATGGATTTTTGCTAGGAGAATATTTTGAAGTATGTTTTGGCTAATTTCAAATCTTATGCGATCGATTTGTTGCCCTATTTAGAGTGCCTAGATAGTGCTTTGGATGCCAAGCTAGCTCCCTATGTAACGCTTTTCCCCCCCATTTTAGAATTAGGGCAAGTCCAGCATGCATATACGCATTTTTCTTTGGGGGCACAAAATGCCTACCCCGCCCTAGATGGGGCATTCACTGGCGAGGTTACCCTGCAAGCCCTGCAAAAAAGACACATTAAAAGCGTGCTCATCGGGCATAGTGAGAGGCGTTTGTTAGAGAGCGATTCTTTTTGTGCAGAAAAATTCCACTTTTTTAAATCCCACCATTTCCAAATCATCTTTTGCATCGGCGAGTCCTTGCAACTAAGAGAACAAGGAGAAAAGGCACTGGTGGCGCACTTGTTAAACCAGCTTGAGGGGATTGACCTAGATTACCCCAAACTCATCGTGGCTTACGAGCCCATTTGGGCGATTGGCACGGGGGTGAGTGCACAGAGTAGCGATATTGCCAGCACTTTAAGTGCACTCAAGGTAGCTTTACGCCAAGCAGGACATACCATTCCTTTAATGGTTTATGGCGGGAGTGTGCAGGCGAGCAATGCCACAGAGATTTTAGATTTAGCAGAGGTAGATGGCGTGCTGGTGGGTAAGGCGTGTTTGGATTTAGATTCCTTGTTAGAGATCATTAAAATTAGTGCTGGTAAGGAGTTAGTATGACCCTAGATACATTATTGCAAACCTACAAATTGGAAGTTACCAAGCC
This sequence comes from Helicobacter bizzozeronii, assembly GCF_900196775.1. Lineage (NCBI taxonomy): Bacteria > Pseudomonadati > Campylobacterota > Epsilonproteobacteria > Campylobacterales > Helicobacteraceae > Helicobacter > Helicobacter bizzozeronii. Next base: position 254 of record NZ_FZLB01000080.1, on the reverse strand, counting down.
CCAAAATTTTAAGGATTTTGAGGTGGCTGGGATTGCCCCCCTAGAGGTGGCCACCCCCAACCATTTAAGTTATGTGGATCAAAAATCCTATTTAAAAAAGCTCAAAGACACCAAAGCTGGGGCGATCTTTATCCGTGCGGAGTTTGCCAGCAAAGTGCCCGCAAGCAGCCTAGCTCTTATTAGCCCAAACCCCCATTTAGCCTTTGCGCAGGTTTCAGATGCTTTCAAGCGCGCGATGTTTGCCCGCCCCATTG
>NZ_FZLB01000061.1:0-19341 GCF_900196775.1 Helicobacter bizzozeronii | reverse complement strand
TGGTGGCTGGGGGGTTGGGGTTTTGCACTCTTATAAAAAGGGGGGGCTTTATAGCCACAACCCCCCAATAAACATGCTAAAATCAAGCCATGAAAAACTCTCAAGAGATCCTCGCTTCTATCTTGCAAATTCCCTATCTCCAAGAACTCAAAACACGCCTTGAACTGGATAAACTCCGCTTGTTTTTGCCCTTAGAAGTGCGTACAGGGTTGCGTTGCATTCTAATCAAAAATTCTAAACTTTTGCTTGTTTTTAACCACCCCAGCGCACAGAACTACTTTAGAATGCACCGCTTAGAATTTAATAAAACCCTCTTGCGGGAGGTGAAAAGATTGGATATCGCATTGCCCCCGCATTTAGAGGTGCAAGACTACATGCCCGCTGTGATTGCACGTTCTTTAGAGAAACCCAAACCCCCTCCGCTTTACTATAACGAACAAGCTAAAGGGGATTTTACCAACCACGCTAAAGACCCTAAATTGAGGGAGATTTTTGAAAACATCCGCACCTATATCCAAAAAGAACATGGACGCTCTTGAACTGCAAAATCTCCCCACGCAAAGTGGGGTTTATTTGTATTTGGATTCCCAAGCACGGGTTTTGTATGTGGGTAAGGCTAAAAATCTCAAAAAACGCATTTGGAGTTATTTTAAAATTGTGGGCGATCAGGTTTTGCCTAACCCCAAAGTGGGGGTGCGTATTAGGCAAATGATTAGCCAAATCCACGCAATCCAATACCACACCACAACCAGCGAAGAGGAAGCCCTTTTGCTAGAAAATGCCCTAATCAAAAAACACCAGCCCAAATATAATATCTTGCTTAAAGATGACAAAACTTACCCTTATGTCTGCATTGATTTACACGCCCCTTACCCGACTTTGGCACTCAAGCGTAAAATCCCGCCTGAAATGCTTTGTTTTGGTCCTTTTAGCAGTGGGGCTAAGGAACTTTTAGAAAGCGTGTTGGAGTTTTTGCCCTTAGTGCAAAGCCCGGTTTGTTTGAGGGGCAAGCGGGCATGCGTGTTTTATGAGATGAAGCGTTGTTGTGCCCCCTGTGAGGGCAAGATTAGCCCGCAAGAATACGGAGGATTTGTCAAACAAGCCCTCAAACTCTTAGAGGATAAATCCCAGCTCTTGCGTCTTATTAAGCAACGCATGCAAACTTTAGCCCTGCAAGAAAGATTTGAACAGGCGATCATTTATAAGGAGCGTTACCAAAAAATCCAAGCCCTCTTGGAGCGTAGCCAAATGCCCGCCGAGCAAAATGCTTTAGGCTTACAAAATCTCTTGGGTCTTTCCAAAGTGCCTTACCGCATTGAAATCTTTGATGTCAGCCACCATGCTCAAAGCCATTGTGTGGGGGGCATGGTGGTCTTTGATCGGGGGGAGTGGGTGAAAAATGCCTATCGTCGTTATGCGCTCAAAGCCCAAGAGGAATATGCCCAAATGCAAGAAATGTTAGAACGGCGTGTTAAAAGCAACAAGCCAAAAATGCCAGATTTATGGCTAATAGATGGGGGGAAAGCACAAGTGCAATTAGCTAAACGGGTTTTGAGCCAAGTAGGCTGGGGGGTTGTGGCTGTGGGAATTGCTAAAGCAAAGATCAAGGGCAGGACCCAACGCTCTCAAGGCGATGTGCCAGACACCCTCTACACCGATCAACAAACTTTGCATCTAGACTCTACAGATGCAAATCTGCAATTTTTACAAAGGCTTAGGGACGAAGCGCACCGCTACGCCCTATCCTACCACCACCAAAGACAACTCAAGGCGGCTTTTAAACCTACTTCCTAGGGTTAGCCTCGGTTACCCGAATGGTCCTCCCCATAAAATCGGTATTATCAAGGCTACTAATGGCTTTTAGTGCCCCTTCATCTTCCATTTCCACAAACCCAAACCCTTTAGGTCTTTTGGTTTCGCGATCTTGGATGAGTTTAACAGAGCTCACGGCTCCAAACTGGCTAAACAAATCCTCAACCTCTTTGTTGGTTGCGCTATAAACCAAATTACCCACATAAATATTTTTCAAATCTCTCTCCACGCCAATATTAATCTTTAGCTTACACTAAAAGACCGCTCAATTCTACCTAAAAGTAACTTAAAAGTGTCTAAAAAGTTCATTCATTACGCAAAACGCCCAACGCATGGACACTGGCTGCCTTGTGTGCTGGATAATAAGAGGAGAGAGCCACGATGATTAACGCCCCAATCAGCGTGCCTAAAAAATCGCCCACGGACAAATCTAAGGGCAATTTATCCATGCCATAGACATCAGCGGGCAAAGAGATAATGGGGAAACTAGAGAGAATCGCCATGAGTAAAAAGGCGAGCAAAACGCCTAAGACAATCCCCCCGCCCCCAATCACACTCCCCAAATAAAAGAAAGTTTTTTTAATTTCAGTTGTGGTGGTCCCCAATGAGAGCAACAACGCAATCTCCTTGCGGCGGTGCATCACCACCATTAAAAGTGAGCTGACAATATTTAAAGAAGCCATCAAAATAATCAACATCAACACGATAAATAGTGCGCGTTTTTCTAACGCCATGGCTGAAAAAAAGTTGCCATTTTGTTGCCACCAGCCTTCAATATCCACGCCATGATTAGGGATAGATTTTAAAGCCTCCTTAATGCGTGGCATATCATGCATGGCATCTTTGGAATACACATGCACGCCATCATAAATCCCGGGGGGCAGTCCTCTAATTGCGCGTAAAGCCTCAATATTGGTGTAAAGATAACTGCTATCATAGGCTCTCAAGCCTGAAGAAAAGGACCCCACCACATCAAAACGCTTCATGGTTGGTGAGAGCACAAAGCCAGTGGGTTCTAGCTTAGTGAAAAACAATTCTAATTTTTTGGCATGCCCTAGCAACAAATTATCCACCAAGCCCTTCCCCACCACCACATAAAAAGGATTTTTCTCCACTTCCTTGAGATCAGCCCCCCCTAAACCTTCTTTTAAAATATTATTGATCGGGATTTCTTTGTCTAACTCCACTCCAAAGAGCATGCCCCCGCTCACCATGCCATTATAACGCGCCACCACTTGGGCTTGCAAATAGGGGCTAAAACGCAAATGGGGGAATTTTTGCTCTAGGGCTTGGATTGTGTGTTTTTCAATGCCATAGTAGCTTGTGGAATAGAGGGTGAGGGGGTAATTCATCACAAAGAGTTTTTTTTCAAACTCGGCATTCATGCCATTCATGATCGCCATCGCCACAATCAACACCATCACGCCCACCCCCACGCCCAAAAAGGCTAAAATAGCTGTGATACTAATAAAGGGCTGGTTTTTATCAAAACGCAGATAACGGCGCACCAAAAACGCCACTAAAGACACAGAGGGCATCAGTCAGGCTTGTTATTTTTGGCAAAGATTCCTTTTTTGGGTCCGCTTTTAGCATGGCAGTGCTTGTATTTTTTCCCACTCCCACAATAACAAGGGGCATTTCTGGGCACACTCTTAGGCTTTTCTTGTTCGAACTCCCAGTTACTCAAACCCAACTCAATATCTTGGTCGTTAAAGCTCATTTCCTCTTGGTTGTCCCCTAGATCATCTAAGAATCGCTGGGTTTCCTCCGTATTGGGGCTCAATTCGAGTTTGTGGAAAGTCTTGATCGCCTCTAGTTTGATCGAATCGATGAGCTCTAAAAAGAGGTTATAACTCTCTTTTTTATACTCCACTAAGGGGTCTTTTTGGTTATACCCCCTAAGCCCAATGCCGGTTTTGAGATTATCCATTGTGTAGAGGTGCTCCCGCCAAGCATTATCCAAGATTTGCAAATACACCACCCGTTCGATTTTGTCGCGATCCACAATGCCCTGCATTTTTTGCTGGTATTGTGCGATCAGCGCGTCTAAAACAAAAGCCTCCACCCCACTAGGGCTATAATCCTCCAAACCCTCAAAACCCACCTGTGCGTTGAACTCCTCTTTGAGCGCGTGGGTGATGTTTTCCAAATCCTCTTTTTGGAAGTCTTGGTCTTTAAAACTTTGGTGCGCTTCTAAAATTTTCATCACGGCATATTGGCGGTTTTCCTCAATGCGCGCGCTGATGTCATAACTCTCATCTAAAAGCTCGTTTCTAAACTTATAAACACTCTTGCGTTGCTCATTAGCCACATCGTCATATTCTAACAAGTGCTTACGGCTCTCAAAGTGCAAGGCTTCCACTTTCTTTTGGGCGTTTTCTACCGAGCGGGTAACCAGCTTGGATTCGATGTATTCCCCATCTTTTAAGCCCAATTTCTCCATCACCCCCTTAATGCGATCGCTCCCAAAAATGCGCAACAAACCATCCTCAAGGCTCAAATAAAATTGGCTCACCCCCGGGTCCCCTTGCCGTCCGCTACGCCCTCTAAGCTGGTTATCAATCCGCCGACTTTCATGGCGCTCGGTGCCAATGATATACAGCCCGCCTAATGCCTTGATCTCATCGGTCAATTTAATATCCACGCCCCTACCTGCCATGTTGGTTGCAATCGTAACCGCCCCTTTCAAGCCCGCATCTTTGATGATCTCCGCCTCTTTGGTGTGCTGTTTGGCATTTAGCACCGTGTGGGGGATACGCTCTTTTTGCAATAAGGCATGCAATAACTCGCTTTTTTGGATACTAGCAGTGCCCACCAACACGGGTTGCCCCTTAGCATAAAGCTCTTTGATTTTTTCCAAAACCGCATCAAATTTTTCTTTCTCACTCTTGTAAATGAGATCGTTTAAGTCTTTGCGTTGGATGGGGATATTCGTGGGGATGGAGATCACCTCTAGGTTATAAATCTCTAAAAACTCGGTCGCCTCAGTTTGGGCAGTGCCCGTCATCCCCGCTAGTTTGTCATAAAGCCTAAAATAATTTTGAAAAGTGATGTCCGCTAGGGTTTGGCTCTCCTCTTTGATCCCCACTTTTTCCTTAGCCTCTAGGGCTTGGTGCAAGCCCTCGCTAAAACGCCTCCCTTCGCTCAAACGCCCCGTAAATTCATCCACGATCACCACTTCCCCGTTAGCGACCACATAGTCCTTATCTTTGGCAAATAAATAATGCGCCTTGAGGGCTTGATCTAAGTGGTGGGAGAGAATGGCATTTTCTAGGCTATAAAGATTATCCACCCCAAAGAGCTTTTCAGCCTTTTTAATGCCCTCCTCAGTGATCAAAATCACGCGGTTTTTTTCATCAATGGTGAAATCATTCTGCACCTCCAAGTTTTTAGCCACCATGTCCGCGCGTTCGTAATTCTCCATGCGTTTATTGACCGGTCCAGAGATGATTAAGGGCGTGCGGGCTTCATCGATTAAAATCGAATCCACCTCATCGATGATCGCAAAGGCATGTTCTTTTTGCGCCTTTTGCTCAAGGGAGTATTTCATGTTATCGCGCAAATAATCAAACCCGAATTCATTATTCGTGCCATAGACGACATTATTAGCATAGACCTCTAGGCGATCGGTGTCATACAGCCCAGCAGTAACCACCCCCACGCTATAACCCAAGAAGTTATACAGCGGTTGCATTTGCGCTGCGTCCCTTTGGGCGAGATAATCATTGACCGTAACCACATGCACACTCCGCCCCCCCAACGCATTTAAGGCTACCGCCAAAGTCGCCACCAAAGTTTTGCCCTCCCCGGTTTTCATCTCAGCGATCTTGCCCTCATGCAAGACCATCCCCCCAATGAGTTGCACATCAAAATGGCGCATGCCCAAAATCCGCTTAGAAGCCTCCCTCGTGATCGCAAAACTAGAGATCAAAACCTCATCTAAGCTCTTTTCCCCACCTTGCACTTGAGTACGCAATTCTTCAAAGCGGGCTTGGAGTTGCGAATCGTCTAACCCCTCATATTCCTTTTCTAACGCATTGATAAGCCCCACGCGTTTTTGGTAGCGTTTGATTTCCCGTTGGTTTCTGGTGCCAATAATCTTACCTATCATGGCTTTAATCATGTTTATCCCCTAAGAGCAAAAGGAAGCGAAGTCTTTTGTATTGCATAAGTGCGGATTTTAACAAAATTTTGTAAAATTCTAAATAAAAGGGCAAGCATGCGTTGGTTGTTGGTGTGGTGTTGTTGGTGGGGTTTTATGGGGGCACAGGTCCTGCAATTTGAGAGTTTCAGCGCGCATTTTAAGCAGGTGGTGCTAGATAGCCAAGTGCCCGCCCCGCTTAATCCTAGCTATGAAGGGCAAATTTTTGCCAAAACCCCCTATTTTGCTAAGTGGGTCTATGACAAGCCCAGCCCTAAAGAGGTGTATATGCAGGGCAAGCAGGTGGTGATCTATGAGCCTAAACTCTTGCAAGCCACCATCACCAAGTTAAGCAAAGCCCTAGATTTCTTTGCAATTCTCAAAAAAGCCAAATTGCAAAAAGACGGGCGTTACAAAGCCAAAGTGGAGGGAACAACCTATTATCTCACCCTCAAAGATGGTTTGCCCGCCCAAATTGACTTTAAAGACAAGCTCGATCACCAAGTGCGTATCACCTTCACCCAAGCGCGCGCCAATGTCCCCTTAAACAGCGCGTTGTTTGAGTTCATCCCCCCTAAGGGCATTGATATTATGCGGCAATGAATATAGGTGTTTAAAGTCCTCGATCGCCTCTTCATACATGCTTAGGGCTTTTTGGATGGATTGATCTAAGGTGTAGTTTTGGGCACTCAAGGCATAGCGTTTTTCAGCCTCCATGTGCTCTGTAGGGTGCTCGATCCAATAATCAATCTTAGCCGCCAAGTCTTGGGCGTTATTGGATTTAAACAAGGAGCGATCATCTAGGGCAAATTGGTTGGTCGCGCTGATCTTGCTATCAGAAATAATAGGCACAATCCCACAGCTCATCGCCTCTAAACACGCAATCGCCTCGCCCTCCACATCAGCGGCATGGACATACAAATCACAGCCATAAAGCAAATCTTTTAAGCCAGCAGGCTCAATAAAGCCAAAATCTACCGGGTGGGCTAGAGCTTGTGCGTGTTTTTGCAACTTGGCTAAATTAGGCCCAATGCCCTTTAAATGCAACTTAATTTTATCCGCATGTGCGCTCAAACGCACCGCATCGATCAACACGCTTTGGTTTTTCTCGGGGGAATAACGCCCCACCATGATAATATGATAGAGTTCATCGCTTTTAATGGGGTTCTCTCTAGGGCTAAAGAGGGGATCAAATCCATTGGAGATCACATATTTTTTACCCCCATAGCCATGCCTCTCTAGCTCAGCCTTAATCAAGGGTGAAGGGCAATGGATATGCTGGATATGTCTGTAATAACGCGCCTTGAAATACCAAAAGATCGCGTGGTTTAACCAGCCCAGTTTTTCTAAACCAATGTTGTAGGTGATGTGCTCGGGTTGGAGGTGGAACGCCCCCACATAGGGGATTTGCATCTCTTGGGCGACCTGAATGGCTATGCGTTCCAGCTTGAAGGGCAAGAACACATGCACAATGTCCATGCCCTCAAAGGCTTTTCTTAAGATGGAGCGATCAGGCTTGCCAAAGATCATGTGTTGTTTGTGCGCAATGGAGGTTACTAGCGGGATATGCCTCTCAGGGACAGGATAAAAGCCCTCCCCACTCACAAAGGGAGCCACCACATGGACATGGTGCCCACGCGCCTTAAGAGCCTTGTAAAAGCGGTAGGCGGTCATGGAGGTCCCATTGCTCTTGTCCTCAAAACTATCCACCACTAATGCGATCTTCATTGGTCCTCCTTGAAGTTGAATTTAAACGGGCGTTTTTCAAAGATCAAAATCTCAAAGTCCCCCTCAAAAACTTTAATCTCCATAAATTCCCCCTCCACCTTGACCGATGATTTTTTGGTGCTGGCATGGGTTGTGGTGGCGTTAAAATAAATCTCTTGATTGACCTCAATGGGGGCTAACAGACTAATTTTCATCGAAGAAATCAAGCTATTTTTTTTATTTAAAGCGCACAGGGCGGCAAAACTAGCCGCACTCACCACAAAACCGGCATGCACCACATCTTCTTCACAGAGCATGAACTCTTTGGGGGTAAAACACACGGTGGCTTTATTGGCACCAAAAGACACCAATTCCGCACACAGGCTTTGATCGAGCTTGGTGCAAACCAACAAACCCTCTTCAATCATTTGTGGATCTGCCATAGAACTCCTTTATTTGTGTAAGATAAAATACCCACGACAAGGTGCAGCATAGCCCTCAATGCTCCGACTAGGATCGCTAGGGTCTAAAAAGTCCCCCAAACTCAAACCCGTAATCCAAGGCGTTCGGCGTTGCTCTTGGGTGGTGGTGGTTTTGGTGGTCAATAACCGTAGATCGGCAAATCCGGCTCGCTCTGCCCAATTTTGTAAGGCTTTTATGCTGGGGATAAAATAAACATTGCTCATTTTGGCATAACTTTTGGGGCAGAGGGCAACCTCTAGAGGGCTATCATAAAGCAGGGTATCTAAGATCAGCACCCCCCCCTTTTTTAAGCCCATGTGTAAGGCTTTGAGCGCGCTTAAGGGGTCTTTGCGGTGGTAAAGCACACCCAAACAAAAAATCACATCAAAACGCCTAGCATAGGTGCGTAAATCCTCAATACCCAAATTTTCATAGACAATCGGACATTGCAGCAGGGCATTGATATAATCAAATTGTGCCTTATAAAGTGTGCTGGGATCAAAGCCTACGAGGCTTTTGGGTTTTTGTTTGTCCATGCAAAAGAGATAGTAGCCATTATTGCACCCCACATCAGCGACATCTAAACCGCTCAAAGACACGCTATCTTTAATCAAATCCCACTTCATAAAACTTTGCCACTCGCTCTCAATGCAAAAGCCCTGCGCGCCTTGTTGCAGATAAAAGGGACCTTTACGCCATGGACGCAGTGCCCACGCTTGGGCGTGCAGGTGATCTAGGTTGTGGGTGCGATCCACTTGGATACACAGCCCCTCTAAGATTTGGTATTCACAGCCCATCAAACAAGCCTTTAGGGGATTTTTTGGGCTTTAAAATCTGCTGGATTTCAAAATCCCCCCCAATAAAGCCCAGCGTGTAGGGAGTTGTTTGCAAAATTTGGCGCAAATGCGCCAGATCGCTATAAAGCACATGGGGGGCTGGTAGGGGGTTGGGGGTGAAAATTTGGATTTGTTGCCATGGGGTGATTTGGTGGGCGTAGCGTGCCATTTGGAGCAAAGATTGGCTTTGTTTTTCTAGGATTAAAATTTGCGTGCTTTGCCCAAAAGTGCAGGGCTCTAATTGGGGGTTGGTGTAATGGGGTTGCATAAAATTTAAAACCCCTAGGCGATCCAAATGGGCTATAACACCTGCAAGCGTGCAAATATGCAAGGCTTTAGCCAACTGGGGTGCGTAAAAACTAGAGAGTTTGAGATCGTAGCGTTTGTGTTGGTAGCAAATAGACATAGAAAAGAGCTCAGGAAGCAAGATTTCAAAGAGCATGGGTTCTGAGGGGATGTCTTTAGGCTTGAATAAGTGGGATGGCAGGGTGTCTTGCCAGATCACACAGGGGGTAGATAGGTCAAAGTCCAATAAATCCAGTTTTGAGCCCTCAAAGAATAACAGCCCCTCGGGGGCGATTTTCTGCAAAATGGCAAATTCCACCACGCAAACCCCAAAAATTGCTGGGGCCTCTAAAAGTTTGTAATACAGCAATTTCTCAACTGCCATGTCTAAATTAGGGACATAAATCCATGCCACCTCACTATCGCTGATAGGCACTTCTTGATCGTATAGGATTCCATAAGCCCCTAAACTCAAGGCTAAATCGATTTGTTGGGGGTCTAGGGCGACAAACAAGCTCCCATGCTTAACTTGGCTAGCCCTATGCGTGGTGTGGGTGAATTTAGAGACATAAGGGCGACTCTTTAAAACCCCCCGAGTGATTGCCACCACTTCATGGACATCCACTAACTAATGGTGCTCCCATTGGGCATGGGTTCTAAGGGGGCGATGAGTTTGAGCTTGCCAGCATCACTAGCACTTAAAATCATCCCCTCACTGAGCATGCCCATCATCTTTCTAGGCTCTAAATTCACAAGGGCACAAACTTGTTTGTCAATGAGATCATCAGGTTGATAATGCTTGGCAATGCCTGACAAAATCAAGCGGGTGCGATCCCCAAAATCCACTTCTAATTGCAACAGCTTATCACTCTTAGGCACGCGCCTAGCTTGGATAATGGTGCCCACCTTGATTTCAAGTTTGGAAAAATCCCCAATTTTTAAGAGTTTGCTTGGGGGTGGCGTAGCCACTGCTGGGGTGGCTGGGGGCTCTTTGGGGAGTTCTAATTTGGGGAAAAGGGGCGGGCTTTTAATGAGTGTTAAAGAGGAGAGGACATAATCTTTTTGCATACACGCTTTGAGGTTTGGCAAATCTAGGCTAAGCCCTAGGAGGGTGGCTAGCTTTTGGGCACTGGCGGGCATGATAGGGTAGAGATAAAAAGCGCCCTTAGCTAGGAGGGTGGCGATCAAAACCAGTAAAGACATGGTTTTTTCTTTATTAGTTTTAATGAGATTCCATGGCTCTTCTTTGGCGATCAAGACATTAGCCCCCTCAAAGACCTTCCACAAGTCCTCTAGGTATTTGTGGGGTTGCATCTCTAGCATGCTGGTATCTAAGGACTCTAAGAGGGCTTGGGCGTGGGCGTAGGGCTGGGCGTAGTGGGTAAAGACCTCCATGCTGGCTAGCTCCCCATTAAAATATTGGATCGCCATGCCGCTTAGGCGTTGGACTAAATTACCTAAGGTGTTGCTTAAGTCCGCATTGCAGCGGCGGATCAAGGCAAGGCTAGAAAAATCCCCATCTTGACCTAAGGGGACTTCACGCAATAAAAAGTAGCGTAAGTTCTCCTTCCCGTATTTTTGTGCCTCTTGCTGGGCACACAGCACATTCCCAATGCTCTTACTCATCTTGACCCCCTCAATGGTCCACCACCCATGCACACAAAGGTGTTTAAACAAAGGGAGCTCTAAGCTCATCAAAAAGGCAGGCCAATAGATCGCATGGAAGCGTAAAATATCCTTGCCCACGACATGGATAGCGTGGTTAAAATACGCCATTTTGCTTGTATCGGTGCTGGCATAGCCTAGTGCGCTCACATAGTTAAGCAAGGCATCTAGCCACACATACACGACATGTTTAGGATCGTGCAAGCTGGCGGGTAATTTGATCCCCCACTCAAAGCTAGTGCGTGTGATGGAGAGATCGTGCAAGCCTTGTTCGATGAAACGCACCACTTCATTACGCCTAAAGAGGGGTAAGATCGCCTTAGGGTGTTGCTTGTAAAAATCTAACAAGCGTTCTTGGTAATGACTCAGCCTAAAAAAATAACTCTCTTCTTCTAAGATAGTGGTTTCTTTGCCACAATCTGGGCAGAGCGCATGGCTGGCTACAAAACTCTCACAGCTCACGCAATAAGAACCCTGATATGTGCCCTTGTAAATATCCCCTTTGGCGTGCATGGTCTCAAAGGCTTTTTGCACGGCTTGTTGGTGGGCTAGATCGGTGGTGCGGATAAAATGATTATAATCAATGTTAAAATAATCCCACTGATCCCTAAAGGCTTGGCTGATTGTGGAGGCGTATTCTAGGGGGCTTTGCTGGTGTTTGGCCGCACTCAAAGCGATCTTTTGCCCGTGCTCATCGGTGCCTGTGAGTAAAAAAACATCTTTGCCCCGCAAGGCGTGGTATTTTTTGAGCATATCTGCTATAAAAGTGGTGTAAGCATGCCCTAAATGGGGGACATCATTGACATAATAAATGGGTGTAGAAACCAGCATTTTTTTTGGGTTGTTCATCGCACTGCCTTTAAAGCCTAAATTGATATAATAACATAAAAGCAATAGGATGGCTATGTTATCAAAGATATTTTTAAAGTCCATGTTCAAAAAATGGAAAAATGGGGATTATCGGGTGATTTTTTGGGATAAAGAGGTCTATCAAAACGGGACTAAGACCCCCAAATTCACCATCAAAATCAACCGCCCCCTCAAACTCAGCGACATTAAAAAAGACATGTCTTTGACCATCGCTGAGGCGTATATGGATAAGATTATTGACATTGAGGGCTCGATGGATGAGGTCGCACGCGTGCTCTATTTGCAAACCAATTATGAACACCTCCACAAGCACGACAACGCCATGCCCATCCAGCAAAGCACTAAGGAGAGCGCTAACATCGAAAGCCATTACGATCTAGGCAATGATTTTTATTCCATTTGGCTAGATGAAACCTTGAGCTACTCGTGTGCCTATTTTAAAACAGAAGAGGACACTTTGCACCAAGCCCAGCTCCAAAAGCTCGATCACACGCTCAAAAAATTAGACCTCAAACAGGGCGAAAAACTCTTAGACATTGGCTGTGGTTGGGGTTATCTCTCTATTAGAGCCGCTCAAGAATACCATGTGGATGTGTTGGGTATCACCATTTCCCAAGAGCAGTTTAAAGCCGCTAGCAAGCGGGTTAAAGATATGGGGCTAGAGGATCGGGTTACCATTAAGCTATTAAATTACCAAGATTTGGATGGCATGCATTACCGCTTTGATAAAGTGGTGAGCGTGGGGATGTTTGAGCATGTGGGTAAAGCTAACCTGCCCTTTTACTTCAAAAAAGTCAAGGAAGTGTTAAAAGTGGGTGGGATGTTCTTACTGCACTCGATCTTGTGTTGCTTTGAGGGCACGACCAATGCTTGGATTGATAAATACATCTTCCCGGGTGGTTATTTACCCTCTTTGCGTGAGGTGATCTCCATTATGAGCGAAAGTGATTTCCACTTGGTGCTAGCTGAAAGCCTGCGTTTGCACTATGCCAAAACCCTAGACATTTGGCACCAAAACTTTTTAGACAACCAAGACAAGATCGCCCAAATGTATGACCAACGCTTTATCCGCATGTGGTCGCTCTATCTCAATAGCTGTGCCTCAGCCTTCCGCGTGGGGAGCGTGGATCTCTACCAGCTATTGCTCACACACAGCGTGGATAACACCATCCCCCTCACGCATGAGTACATTTATAAAAGTTAGGATCGTTTCAAATGGCAAGGGTTGGCACACTTCTTTTGTGTTATGGATTGCTCAAGTGGATATTTCTAACATGATCTCTGTAGTGCTGGCTAAAGACATGCACGCCGGCTTTATTTTTGACAAAATAGAGGTATTTGGTCTTGGCTGGGAAGAGGGCGGCTTTAATGGCTGGCTCGCCCACACTCCCTACCGGGTCTTTGGGTAGTCCCTTGTGCTTGTAGGTGTTATACGAACTGGTATCCTCTAAAATGCGCTCACGGGTAACTTTGGTGTGGGAATACTTGCCATAATTCAAACTCCCATCCATCTGCAAGGGCATATTTTTGTGCAAACGATTAAAGATCACCCCGGCAATCAAGGGCATTTCTTGGGTGTTAGCCGCCTCTTTTTGGATAATGGAGGCGATGATGAGCGTTTTTTCCCATTGCTTGGGATCGTAGTGCCCTAAGAGTTTGTGGCTCAAATTTTGGTAATAATTGGAGGCATGCTTGATGAGGTGTTCTATGAGTTTATCCGCACTCACGCCCACAGCAAAGCGGTAGGTGTCTGGCACAATGCCCGCTTCTTTGTAGGGCGCATGGATTTCATAGGCTTTTTGCAAGTCTGAGACTTTTAGATGAAAAGTTTGGGCTAGTTTTTGCAAGAAAAAATAGAGAGTCTCGCCCGGAATGAGGGTGGCGTTTTGGTAAAAGGCTTTAGAGAGGCTTAGGGCATACAAGAAATCACCCTTGCTGGTGTAGCCTTGATTGTTGGTGGGGATGAAAATATAACCGCTTTTGGGTCTTTTCCACACGCCCAAAGCGCTCATCGTGCGTAAAATGAACACATCAAGGCGGTTTAAACCCAGCCCCTCGTGGGTGAGCCTTTGGAGGGGACCACTTGGAACATAAATAGCTTGGTAAGATTTTATCGGTATACTAAGATAAAAGACCAACGAAAGCACCATGCTTAAAGCCACCATCAAAAGAACATCCAGTCTTGCTGTTGTTTTGGGTCTGCTCATGGTGCCCGTATTGATCTTATATATTATGTTACGAAATGGAATCCGCATTCCCTCTATTCAGTTTGGCAAAGTTAGGATAGAACGATTGTATCTAAAACTGGATAATAAAGTCTTGCTAGAACTGGGCAGCTTGGATATATCCGCTCTGCTCAAGCCCCACCCGCATAAAAAACCCCCGCCCATTAACCAAATTGTGCAAGGAATCCGATCCGCCATTGTTGGGCTGGGGTATTTTAAAAAGATTGAGATTGGGCAGATTGTTTTTACCCCCAAAATTAAAACCCATGTGCACTTTGATGGGACAAATTTTGCCATTTCTCTGCCCGGCTGGGTGGAGAGCCGCATGCTCTTACAAGATCAAGGCGATCTGCATTTAAAAATCCTCAAATTACATGTGATCCCCTACCGTATCCATGCTAGTGGGGATGTGTTCTACCATGCCAAATCCAATAAATTAGACTTCCACTTGCGCGCCTTGCCCATGCTGGACATCTCACGGATGAACTTGCGCACCTCCAATCTCATCACCTCCATTAGGGGGCAGACAGATTTTAAAAACTTAAGCCTCTCTCTTAGCACCAATGAGTTCCACCACTTGGATTTTTTAAAACCCTACATCCCCCACAAATTCAAAGCCACACGCACTTGGCTATTTGATCGCGTTAAATTCTCCAGCCTGCAGATCAAAGAGGCACACATTGGTTTTAATCTAAAGACCAAGCACACCTTGCCCTCTATTTTGGAACGCCTGCGTGTTAGGGCATTGGTTAAAGAAGCGCGCGTGCGCTTTAACCCCCTCTTGCCCCCCATTCTCTCCAAAGAGGTTTGGTTAGAACTGAAGGATAAAAACCTCTACATGGAACCCAAGCGTATCTTTTATGATGGGATGGCTTTAGAGGGCTCACGGTTGCAAATCGATCACTTGGAGAAAAACCAAAAACTGATCGCACACATCAAAATCGCCCCCAATATTGCCTACAAACGCGTTAAAAACCTGCTCAAGGGCTATGACATCCCACTGCCCATCCAAAATCTCCAATCCCAGATCAGCGCGGATCTGCTCTTAGATGTGCAATTCAGGCACCAAGCCCATGCGCTCTTATCTATGCAAGGGAATATCCAGGTGCAAAAAGGCTCTTTTTTGCTCTACAATGTCCCGCTTTTTAGCCAAAATACCCAAATTGCCCTAGACATCCAACCTGACTTGCACCGCCTGTATATCCAAACCCAACACACCCGTTACCTCAATATCGCCGATGTGAATGCCAATCTCATGCTTGATTTCACGCACAAACGCCTAAGTAGCCAAGCCAAAATCCACAAACTCCAATTCAACACCAATAACACCATCAACACAAGACCTTTTGATCCTAGCCGCTCCATGCCCGCACAAATCCCCCAACACCCCCTAGACCTTAATGGTCTTGGTGCCTTGATTGCCAAAGGCACACGCTCTAAGGCTTTTGAAAAAAAGATTTTGGAGCAAATCCAAAGCCAAAACCAAGAAAGCTTTAGCCAAGATGTGATCTATGCCACGCCCAAAAACCTCCCCACCCTAAGCTTTAGCTTGGACTTTTCCAAGCCTGACACCTTGAAAATCAAAAGCCAGCAACTCCAAATAGAGGCGCAAATAGCGCAAAAAACCTATGTCTTGCAAATCAGAGACCTCTCCAAGATCGCCCCCATCTCGCCCTTGTTACGCTATTTTGCTGTATCTCAAGGGGCGGTGCAAATCAGCACCCAAGATTTTAAGAGTTTTAATTTTGTCTCCAGCAATTTAGGCATTGATCTCCCCCTTTATCGCCGCGATGGCCGTAGGCTCTCTTCCTTTGCGTTTTTAGGCACGATACAAGGGGATATGGCAGAAATCTTTAGTTTGGATGGCTCCATTATGGTCAAAATTCAAGGGGGGGAGCGCATCATTTTTTTAAAGAACATTGATTTTAACCTAGATGCGTTTTTGGACTCTAAAATGCCCGCCATTAAAGAACTCCTCGCCCCCCAAGAGCACCCCCAGCCCACCCCAGAACAAGCCAAAAATGAAGAGATTTTTATCCGCGCCAAACAACGCTATGAAAAACGCCACCAAATCACCCCAGACACCACTATTATTAACGCCACCAACGCTATGCTCACCTTTAAAACCCTCCCCTTTACTTTTGAGAATATCCGCATGGTGGCTAGAGATGGGCGTGTGAAAGCCGATGCCATGTATGATCGTGCCATGGTGAATTTGGATATTGTGCGTGGGAATTTGCACCTGAAAGCGAGCAATTTTAGTGGGGATTATATTAATATGGCTTTGCAAGGAATCACCAATAAAAGTCTCATAGAAGGTGGGCTTTACACGCTGAGTGGAACCTACCAAGACAATGCATTTAACGGGCAATTAACACTCCAAAATACCGCTATCAAAAACTTTAAGGTCTTGCAAAATGTGATCAATGTGATCAACACCATCCCCTCTCTCATCGCCTTTAGAAACCCGCGTTTGGGCGTGAATGGCTATGAGATTTTAAAGGGGAAAGTGGTCTTTGGGGGCAATGATGATTTTATTGGGATTGAAAAAGTCCAGCTCACCGGCGCAACATTAGATGTCGATGGGAGTGGGATTGTCAATTTGAAGACCCGTAAAATCGATGCAGTTCTCAATGTCTCAACGATCAAGGCTTTTTCTAATATCATCAATAAAATCCCCATTGTGAATTACTTGATCTTGGGTGGGGATGGCAAAATCTCCACCCATGTGCATTTAAGGGGGAGCTTAGACAACCCCACCGCCAAGATCACCCTAGCCAAAGACATTGCCCAAGCCCCCTTTAGGATTTTACGCCGCATTTTTACACCTATAGACATCATCATTGAAGAAATTAAGAAAGGACTTAAAAATAATGACTCTCCTAGATTGCCAGAAGAATCAGAGCTACACAATCCTTAAGATTGAAGGGTGCGATGACGCATTGAAAAACCGCTTTTTATCCTTTGGGATTGTGGCTGGGGCGCAATTTGTATTGTTGCACCACTCCTTGCAAAAAGCCACTTTGAGTATTGCTCTGGGGCGCGCCCAGATTGCCCTAAGAGCCCATGAGGCTAAATGCATTTTGGTTAAACCCCTATGAAAGCCCAGATCATTAAAGAACTCTTGCTAGCGCATTTTCCAGAGCCTAGCACCGAGTTATGCTACAACAACCCTTATGAACTCTTGGTCGCCGTGATTTTGTCCGCCCAATGCACCGATGCGCGCGTGAATGCCACCACCCCCGCCCTCTTTGCAGCTTACCCAAGTATCCAAGCCCTAGCCAATGCGCAATTTGCAGAAGTTTTAGCCCTCATTAAAAGCATCTCCTATCCTAACAACAAAGCCAAGCACCTCATCAAAATGGCTGGGCAGGTCATGCAAGATTTTAACGGGCAAATCCCTAGCACCCAGCAAGAACTAATGCGCTTGGCAGGTGTGGGGCAAAAGAGCGCCAATGTGGTTTTATCGGTGGTATTTGGGCAAAATTACCTAGCCGTAGATACCCATGTTTTTCGGGTAACCCATCGCTTAGGCTTAAGCCAAGCTAAAAGTGCGACCCAAACCGAAAAAGATTTGAGCGCGCTTTTCAAACAGGACTTAGGCGCATTGCACCATGCCTTGATTTTATTTGGGCGTTACACCTGCAAGGCGATCAAGCCCCAGTGTGGCACATGTTTTCTGCGCGCCTTTTGCTTGAGCCCCTCTAATTTTAAACCCCGCTAAACAAGAAATCAACCAAAATTGAGTATAATGATAGCCACCATGCATCTTTTTTGCACCAAGACCCTAAAGAAGTAAGGTAACAGACATGGATAACCAAAATAATCGCGACACGCAGGGTGTGAGTATCCAATCTAACCCTACTCTAGCCACCCTAACCCCCATTAATCCCAAAATCAAAAAACAACCCACCCTCAACCCTAGAGAATTGGAGCTCACCACCTACCTAGAAGAGCTCATCAACGATTATAAGGGCTTGTTGGATATGGAAGTTACTTTTATGGCAGAATTGGGCGCAACTTTGATTCCGCTAGGCGAGGTCTTGCGTTTTGAGCGTGGATCGGTGATTGACTTGCAAAAACCTGCTGGGGAGAGCGTGGATACCTTCGTTAATGGGCGCGTGATTGGCAAGGGCGAGGTGATGGTCTATGAAAAAAACTTGGCGATTCGCCTCAATGAAGTTTTAGACTCTAATGCCATTGTCTATTACATCGCTAAGGACATGTAAGTTTAAGGGCATGGCGAAGTTGGGTCGGTGGTTTTTAATCTATTTGCTAGGCTGTGTGTTTGTTTGCGCCCAAGAGCTCAACCAAGTCGAGCATATCAAGGTCTCCCCAATGCCCGATCTGAGCACCCCCGGGGTCGCCCTAGATTTGCTCTTTGCTAAACCCCTTTTGCAAACCCCCCAAATCTCAGCCTTGCAAACCATCACGATCCAAAATATCGCCCCCTTTGCCCCCAAATTAGAACAATTTAGCACCAGTGTGCTCAAAAGCCTCAATGTCTATCCCCAAGATAATACCTTGTTGGTTGTCCCCAAAGGGGCGATTTTATTTGATGTTAAAGCCAAACTCTCCATCGATAAAAAGTATTTGCGTCTGGAATTTGTCCCCCTCATCCCCGCACTCAAAACCCAAACCCTAAGCACCCCCCCCACACCCAGTAGCCCCCCCAAAGAATCCACGCCAAACCCAGAAGCCCTCATTTTAGATTATGCATGGAAGGTCTGTGCGGTCATTGGAGGGTTGCTCTTACTCTTGTGGATTCTCAAACGCAAGAGCACCCAAAAATTCCTCTTCCCCAAAGTGGGCTTAGAGCCTAGCGTAACTTTCATCAAGCCCCTCGATGCCACGCACAAGCTGGTTACCATTGAGGTGCGCAACCAACTTTATTTGATCTTGCTCAATTCCAACCAAAGCTTGATCTTGGATAAAATCAGCCTTGATCTCTCCCCCAAAAAAGATTCCGCCCAACTGAAAGAAGAACTCATGGAAGAAGCCAAACAACATATCCGCCATTCTAGGCTCAAGGACCCCTATGCCTAGAAGGGGGCGCATCACACCTAGAGTCTTGGAAGAGACTTTGATGAGTAGGCGTTCTGATCGCAATTTTTATATTTCCCTGCTCCTCTCTTGTTTGCTCCACTTGCTTTTGTGGTGGCTTTTCCAATATGGGCGTGAATTTTTTGCCCATAAACCTAAGCTGGTCAAAGTCAATCCCTCTAATTTATTAGTGCTCAAACGGGGGCGATCGCTCGATCCCACCAAGCACACCCCCGGGGCAAAAAGACTCTCTAGGGCAGCACCTAAAGCTGTCCCCCTGCCCCACCCCCAAACC
>NZ_FZLB01000059.1:0-28236 GCF_900196775.1 Helicobacter bizzozeronii | reverse complement strand
AGCCACCACACCCCCACACCCACCACCAACCACTCCATCCAAGAGGAGGGGGATTAGTTTTTGGGTATAATAGGGCATTTGAAGTGGAGAATGTGATGTTTGTGCCCTATCCCTTTGAACGGTTACGCGCTTTGCTCAAAGATTTAACCCCCCCCCATTGTTTAGACCTCTGCATTGGAGAGCCCCAACTGCCCACCCCACTAAGTATCCAAGAGAGTTTAAAAGCCCACACGCAAGAGTTGCGTTTTTACCCCAAGAATGCGGGCGAGGCGTTTTTAAAGCAAGCCCAGATAG
The DNA here is from genome assembly GCF_900196775.1 of Helicobacter bizzozeronii. Lineage (NCBI taxonomy): Bacteria > Pseudomonadati > Campylobacterota > Epsilonproteobacteria > Campylobacterales > Helicobacteraceae > Helicobacter > Helicobacter bizzozeronii. Next base: position 27,942 of record NZ_FZLB01000059.1, on the reverse strand, counting down.
ATTTTGTGCAAAGGCGTTTTAATGTGGGTTTGCAATCCCACCAACTCATCCCCACCTTTGGCTCTAAAGAAGCCTTGTTTAGCTTGCCTATTTTTTATCTCCATGACAAGAAACACCCTAAGATCGCCTTTTGCAACCCATTTTACCAAGTCTATTTGGCTAGCGCGCAAGTGGCTAAGGCACAAGTCATTGAGATGGAGCTTAACAAAGACAACCACTTTACCCCCACTTTGGACCCCAAACACAAGCCCCACATGGTGATCTTAAATTCCCCTAACAACCCCACCGGACGCACACTCAGCCTAGAGGAATTAAAAGAATGGGTGCTAAAAGCCTTGAATCAAAATTTCTTGCTGGTCAATGATGAATGTTATAGCAATATTTACAGCACCACACCCCCGCCCTCGATCTTGCAAGCCTGCCTAGAGGTGGGCAACACAGAATTTAAAAATGTCTTGGCGATCAATTCCATTTCTAAGGCTCTGAGTGCCCCCGGGCTTAGAAGTGGCTATGTTGCTGGCGATACGCAAATCTTGCAGGCTTACCAAGTCTTTAGGAGTTATACCGGTTGTGCCATCCCTTTACCCCTCCAGCATGCCAGTGCGATCGGTTGGAGCGACACACACGCCCAAGAGCAAATCCGCCAAATTTATGCCCGCAACCTCAATCTCGCCCAAGAAATCTTGCAAGTGCCTATCTTCCCGGCTAGCTTTTATGTGTGGCTAGAGGTGCTCGAGGGGCAAAAATTCACCCGTTATCTTTATGGCAAGGGAATTAAGGTCTTGCCCGGGGACTTCTTGGGGACTCTAGAAAGCCCGCACACCAAAAACTTTGTGCGAGTCGCTCTTGTTTATCCGCCTGAAGTGCTTGAAGGGGCGTTAAAAACGCTTAAAAACGCCCTTAGCACCTACCAGAGTTGCGCATGCTAGATCGCCCCATCCACACCTATAAAATCCATTTGATTGGCATTGGGGGGATTGGCATCTCAGGGCTGGCTAAATACCTCAAAGCGCAGGGCGCACAGGTGAGCGGTTCAGACATTGTAGAAAGCTCCATCACACGCTATTTAAAAGAGTTGGGTATTCCCATCACCATCCCCCACGATCCCAGCGCGTTAAGCGATCAAGAGGTGGTGATCCACTCTGCCATTATCAAGGTGGATAATGTGGAGATCGTGGCGGCGATGGAAAAAAATTGCATCATTTTGTCGCGTAAAAAAGCCCTAGAATACATCTTGGGCGATAAGCGGGTCTTTAGTGTGTGTGGGGCGCATGGCAAGAGCAGCACGAGTGCAATGCTGAGTGCCTTATTACCCCACTTTGGGGCGATCATTGGAGCAACTTCCAAAGCCTTTGGCTCTAATGTCAAAGAGAGTAGCAGCTCTAGCTTGGTCTTTGAAGCCGATGAATCCGATCAGAGTTTTTTACACTCCAACCCCTATTGTTCCCTTGTTACTAACGCCGAGGTGGAGCACCTAGAGGGCTATAATTACGACTTAAAAGCCTTTTATCAAGCCTATCAAGATTTTTTGCATTTGGCGCAAAAACGCGTGATTAATATTGCCGACCCTTTTTTAAAAGGCTTGGACTTGGAGGCTATACGCCTGGATCCCACCAAGGACATCAGCGATATTGCTTATTTTCTCAAAGAGGGTGAGCCCTACACCCGTTTTAAGTTTAAAGATTATGGCTTTTTTGAAGTGTGGGGCTTAGGGGAGCACACCGCTAGCAATGCGGCACTGGCGATCTTGGCTGCTTTGGGTGAATTGCCCTTAGAAACTTTGCGGGCTAATTTACTAGATTATAAGGGCATTAAAAAACGCTTTGATATTATCCAAAAAGATCGCTTGGTGGTGATTGATGATTACGCCCACCACCCCACCGAGATTCGCGCCACTTTGCAAGCCCTGCAAACCTATGCTAATTTGATCCAACAAGATAGAGCCATTGTGGTTTGGCAACCCCATAAATTCTCCCGCCTGCTAGACAATTTAGCCGCCTTTCAGGGCTGTTTTACAAGCCCGCTAATCAGCCAGCTTTATATTTTGCCTGTCTATCGTGCTGGTGAGCCCCCCCAAGAGGTGAATATGCCCCAGCTTTTCAAGCACCTCCAGCCCACCTTTATTGATCGTGTGTGGCGCACCCAAGAGGGCTTGGGGCTGTATGTGGGCGATCGCCTCATTTGCACCCTCAATCAAGGGCTTGTCATTGGTTTTGGGGCAGGGGATATCACCTCCCAGCTAAGAGGAGAATTATAGTGGGTGCTTGGGCTGTTTTGCTGTTGGTTTTGGTCCTGCTTTGGCTTTTATTAAGGGATTTTGGCTTGATTAGTTTGAAGCAAAAAATCAGCGCTATTGTCCTTTTAGGGGCTTTGGGGGCTTTTTTGATGTTTTACACCTACAAGCAAGATGAGGAAAATCAAAACCAAATGGCACTGCAACGCGCCTTTTTGCGTGGCGAGACTCTCATTTGTCGGCATGTCCATGTCAATAACAAAGAATTTAACTTTGTGGCGGGCACACTGAGTTTTTTAGGCAAAAAGAACACCCCCAAACAGGGCATGTTGGTGGATTTGCAAACTTGCATGCTGGCTAAGCCCTAATGTCTTTGATTGCCCAATTAGATTTAACACGCTTTATAGAACACTTTAGCACCTTTCTAGCCCGCCCTAAAGACTTTGCCCCCAGCCACACACCCCCCAATATTTGGGAGCATTTGCAAGAATTAGAACACCTAGATTGCTCTCCCCCCCCTGCGCTCATCTGCCTTAAAGATGCGCTCAAGGCTTTCAAAAAGGGCGGGGTGTGGCGTTTAGACACGCTATTTGCCTTCGTGCAGATCACACGCTATTTTGCCTACCTCAAAGCCCTAGCCAGCTCCAAACAACACCCGCATTTATACGCCTACTTAGATAATATCCACTTCCCCCCAGCCTTGCTCGAACTTAACACACACATGCAAGACACCCCCACGCTTAAAAGCGGATTTTACCCCGATTTAGACGCATTATCAGAGAGCCTAGCACGCCTGCAAGCCCAGCAAAAAAAACTCTTTAATCAAATTTTAAGCAAGTCAGGCTTACAGCCCTATCTTGTGGATCGCCAAGTGCATTTTGTCAATGGCATAGAAAGCTTATTGGTCAAGCCCGGTTTTAGCGTGGCGATCAAGGGGCAGGTGATCTTGCGATCCCACATGGGGTATTTTTACATTGAGCCCTTAGAAGCGCGCGATTTGAGCCGTAAAATCCAAGAGGTGCAAACTAAGATCGAGGAAAACCTAGCGCGCATTTGCACGCATTGGAGCGGGCTTTTACGCCCCCATTTTTTATTTTTACGCTTTATCAACCACGAGTTTGACTACATCGATCACATCATCGCGCGGGTGCAATTTGCCAAGAGCGCTAATTTGAGTTTTATCAAGCCCAATAATAGGGGGGATTTTACTTTAAGCTACTTTGCCCACCCCAACCTTAACAACCCTAAGCCTATTTCTTTGCGTTTTGATCGATCGCTTTTGCTCATCACGGGAGTTAATACGGGGGGTAAAACGATGTTGCTCAAATCCATTTTAAGCGCAGTATTCTTAGCCAAGCACTTTTTGCCCTTTAAAATCCATGCCCCCACTTCTAGCATCCCCTACATTGAAAATATCCAAGCCATTATCAACGACCCCCAAAATAGCCAAAATGACATCTCCACCTTCGCTGGGCGCATGCTAGACTTCCAACGCGCCCTCAGCACGCCCCAACTCTTACTAGGGGTGGATGAGATCGAACTGGGCACAGATGCCTCAGAAGCCAGCTGTCTTTACAAGGTGTTATTAGAAAAATTAATGACTCAAGGGGCTAAGATCGTGGTAACCACCCACCACAAGCATTTAGCCTTGCTCTTAGCCAAAAACCACGCTATCCAGCTCCTAGCCGCCCACTTTGACCCCCAAGCCCAACTCCCCACCTACACCTTTAGCCCCGGGCTCATTGGCAAAAGTTACGCCTTTGAAAGTGCCTTGCGCTATGGTGTGCCCGTAGAGCTCATCAACCAAGCCCGCGCCTTGTATGGAGCAGAACAAGAGAATTTAAACGCCTTGATTGAGCGCACCAGCGCGCTAGAACAAGAACTAAGAGAACAACACGCCCAGCTTGAAGAGGCTAAAAAAGCCCATAGCCAGCAAATCCAAGAGGAACTAGAACAACTCCAAGCTAAAGCCCAAGCCCAGCAAGCCAAACAAAATGCACTAGAAAAAAGCTACCAGCAAGCCCTAAGAGCCTTGCAAGACGCGCTTAAGGAATTTGAGCGCACCCAAAATAAAAGCCATGCCCACCAGCAAATCCAAGCCATCAAGGCGAGCTTAACACAACCCAAGCCCACCCCTAAAACAACAACCAACCCCCCAGCCCTCACTCAGGGCGCATGCGTGCGCTATAAAAACCAGCTAGGCAGCATTATAAGTCTTAATAAGGAGAGCTGTCTAGTGGCTTTGGACAATGGCTTAAAGATCAAGATCAACGCCCAAGAACTCACCTTAGCCACCCCCCCCAAAATCCCCCCCCAAGTCAAACTAGAGCGCAAACCCACAGTGCAAGCCTCCATGCGCTTAGATGTGCGCGCCCTAGAGGTGCTAGAAGCCTTGCAGCAAGCCCAAGACTTCTTAGCCAACGCGCTTTTGGCAGGCTTTGAAGAGGTCTTAATTGTGCATGGCAAGGGCAAGGGGATTTTACGCCAAGCCCTAAGGGAGTGGCTCAAAAAACACCCCAAAGTGATCGCCTTTGAGGACGCACCCTACAACTTGGGCGGCTCTGGCGCACAGGTGGTGAAAATTTAACACTTTAGATACCCCTCAAACAAACCTAAGACTTCCTATGCTAGAATGCACGACCAAGTAAAACACAAGGGGTAGTTGATGGGGTATTGCGGGCATTAGTTTTACTAACCCTTTTGGTGGGCTATTGTAGGGCCTATGTTGAATTAGACGATGAGGGCAAGGGGTTGGAGCTGAGTTTTTCTAATCTATCGGTTTTGAGTATCGAGTCGCTGATCGCCAGTAAAAAAGAGAGGCGTTTGTTCAATGCCATGGTCGATGCCTTGATTTTAGGGGATCTAAGTGCTGTTACCCAAAGGCTGACGGCTTATAAGGGGCTGGGCTTGCGATCTAGCAAATACGATCGCTTTGTGGGCAAGTGCCAAAAGCATGTCAAAATCCACTTACCCGTTCTCACCAACGCCTCAAGCGTGTTGAGCGGTGCTTACCATGTCAGCTTCCATTGGCGTTTTTAAACTCTTGGCGATCACCCCCCCACCCAACACGCAATCTTTTTGGTAGATCACTAGAGCTTGCCCTAGTGCCACGCCATAAACGGGTTCTCCAAAGTGCGCATAGATAATCCCATCTTTCAAGCTGATGTGCGCTTTTGTGGGTGTGCTCCTATAGCGCACCTTAACAAAGTATGTGCCCTCTTGGAAGTTAGCGGGCAGAGATTTATTTTGCGCTTCAATGTAGCTAATGGCTAAATCCTCTTTTTTGCCCACGATGATTTCATTCTGTGCGGGCACAATCCCCATAACAAAATGCGGTTCATGCGCGCCCTTGATGGTGAAACCCTTACGCTTGCCAATGGTGTAATGCATGTAGCCCTTGTGTGTGCCAACAACCTCCCCGCTGGCATCACGCACAAGCCCTTCCGTATCGACCTTGAGATGTTTTTTAAGCGTGTCAATATAGGAAGTCTCCACAAAACAAATCTCTTGGGATTCTTTGTAAGTTTGCAAAGTCCCCAAAAAGGGCATAGCTTCTAGGGCTTTGGGTTTGATCTCACTTTTAAGCAAATCACCCAAGGGGAAAATGAGCGCATTAATCGCCCTTTGGGGCAGGGCATAGAGAAAATAACTCTGATCCTTGCTTAAATCCGCTGCCTCTCTTATGCGTAACACCCCCCCCACTTCTTGCAAACGGGCATAGTGCCCGGTCGCCATTTTTTCACACCCCTGACTTAGGGCAAACTCCAAGCCTAGCCCAAACTTCATCAAGGGGTTACACAACGCACAAGGGTTGGGCGTTTGCCCTTGTTGGTAAGAATCAATGAAAGCTTGATAGACTTGTTGTTTAAAGGCTTCTTGCAAATCCAGCACTTCAAAGGGAACATTTAACGATTGCGCCACTTCTTGGCAGTTTTTAATATAAATGGCGTGTTTTTCCTCTTTGTCATGCAATTTGAGATACAGACCCAAGAGATCATGCCCGGCTTGCTTTAGCAGATACGCACTATAGGAGCTATCCACCCCCCCACTCATCAAAACAGCGATTTTCATTTAGATTCTTTTAAGTTTGATGGGTAAGACTATATTTTTTTAGCTAAGAGAAGGCTTAACCCCCAAAGACTCGCGTAAAAATCTTAGCGGTGTTGGCTAAATAGTAGGGCAGATCAAAGCAGGCTTTAATGGCATTTGGATCGACATGTTTTAAGCGCGTATCCTCTAAAAGATAGTGCAAAAATAAATCAGGCTCTTTGCTTTGGCCTTGTTGCAAATGCACCCAAACCTTTTGGGCATTCTCTTGCACAATGGCATAACTCTCCTGTTTGCTAAAGCCCAGTTTAGGCAACTCTAGGGATACGCGTTGGGAAAAGACCAATCCACCGGTTAAATGCAAGTTTTTCAGCATGTTCTCTGGATAAACCACCAAATTTTTTAATAGCGTGGTCAATCTGTCCAACATAAAATCAGTGGTGGTGAAAATATCAGGGAAAACAAAGCGTTCCACTGAGCTATGGCTAATGTCGCGTTCATGCCAAAGGGCGATATTTTCCATCATCGGCACAGCATACCCCCGAATCACACGGCATAACCCCGTGATATTTTCGCTCAAAACCGGGTTGCGTTTGTGGGGCATAGCCGAGCTCCCCTTTTGCCCCTTGCTAAAATATTCCTCCGCCTCATAAACTTCGGTGCGTTGGTAGTGGCGGATATTCAGCGCAATTTTTTCACAACTGCTAGCCAGTAGGGCTAGGGCATTGATCATGCGGGCATGGCGATCGCGCCCAATGACTTGGTTGGTGATGGGGGCGACTTTTAGCCCCAAAATTTGGCAAGTGATCTCCTCAAGCTCCATAGGCACATGGGCTAAGTTCCCCATCGCCCCGCTCACCATGCCAACGCTGATCTCCTCTAGGGCAAGGTGCAGGGCATCTAAATGCCGCAAGATTTCCTCATACCACAACGCCCACACCAGCCCAAAGCTCATCGGCTCGCCATGAATCCCATGGCTTCTGCCCACCATCAAGGTATCTTTAAACTCAAAGGCACGGGCTTTGAGCACGGCTAAAAGTTCTTGTGTGTCCGCAATGATGATCTGCAAACTCTCTTGGAGCAAGAGGGCTAAAGCGGTGTCAATGCAATCACTGGAGGTGATCCCATAGTGGAAAAAACGCCCCTCGGGCCCCAAATTCTCACACACCGCATTAACAAAGGCGATCACATCGTGTTTGGTGGTCTGCTCGATGGCATCGATGCGCTCCAAGCTAAAATGGGCTTTTTGAATCTTGGCACAATCTGCTTCACTCACAAACCCCAAGTTGTGCCAGCTCTGCACGACCGCCTTTTCTACCCGTAAATACGCCTCAAATTTATTCTGCACGCTCCAAATCTGCGCCATTGGCGCGCGCGCATAACGATCGAGCATTAAACTTTGGCTTCTTCGCGGCGTTGCAAATATTCCCAGCGGGCATCGACATCTTTTTGCAAGGCTTCAATGATATGTTCGTTTTCTTTCTTAAACAAGTGGGCAAAGCGTTTTTGCACGCCCAAATAATCGCGCACGGGCAGGACATTGCGGGGGCGGTAGGTGATCTTTAACTCCTTGCCATCAAAAATCTCAAAGAGGGGGAAGATCAAACAATCCACCGCTAAGTCGGTCATCTCAATCGCCAAACTAGAATGGTATTTCCACTCAGTCGGGCATGGGCTGAGAGCATTGATAAAACAAGGTCCCTCAGTGTCTAGGGCTGTTTTGATTTTTTTGTGCATGTCCTTCCATTTGTTAGGGGCAAGCTGGGCGGTGTAGGGGATGCCATGGGCTGCCATGATCAAGGGCAGGTCTTTTTTGCGCTCCTTTTTGCCAAAGCTAACTTTACCGGCGGGCGTGGTGCTCGTGCTCGCCCCCATAGGCGTGCTCCCGCTTCTTTGCCCGCCCGTGTTGGCGTAGTTTTCATTATCTAGGCAAATATAGGTCATGTCATGCCCGCGTTCCATGCACCCGCTGATGAATTGGAATCCAATGTCATAGCTCGCACCATCGCCCCCAAAGGCGACAAATTTGGGGCGTTGCCCCTTGTATTTGCCCTTGTTGGCTAGCGCCTTATACATGCTCTCCACCCCGCTAATGGCTGTCGAGCCATTTTCAAAGCCCACATGAATCCAAGGCACATCCCAAGAAGTGTGGGGATAGACCGCCGAACACACTTCCAAACAGCCCGTAGAATTGCCCAAAACAATGGGCCCCTCAATGGCATTTAGCACTTCTCTAACAATGATTCCATGCCCACAGCCCGGGCAAAGCAGGTGCGAACCTTCAAATTTCTCAGCCGATTGGCTAAAACTCTTGAGTGTTTTGACTTCTCTAACCATGTTTTACTCCTTAAAAGAAAGACAATTTAGGACCATTGAGTCCGATGAATTGTTGGGTGGGGTGGGTCAGCGTGCCTTTTTGTGCATCTTGAACCAATTCTTCAAAAATGCCATCTAAATCCGCTTGGGTTAAGTCGCGCCCGCCCAGCCCGTAGATATAGTTACTCAGCACGGGGTGCTTACACCCCTTTGCCTGATACAAGCTGGCAGCCAATTCGTTAAACATCGCCCCCATTGCACCAGAGGGGGAGCTTTTATCCATGATGGCTAAGGCTTTGGTGTTTTTAAGCACCTCGCTAATCTGTTCAAAGGGGAAAGGTCTGAGTAAATGCGTGGTCACCACGCCTGCTTTAATGCCCTTTTGTCTGGCTTTCTTAGCAGCTACAATGGCAGATTCATAGGTCGTGCCCAACGCAAAGATGACCACTTCGGCATCTTCAGCCATGAAAGATTCCACAATATGGTAACGCCGCCCCGTAATCTTGGCAAAATCGCTAAACACACTCTCTAAAATGGCTTTAGAGTGCATGATGGCATGGTGGAGTTTGGCTTTATGCTCAAAATGCCATTCTTCCTCCGCCTGCGCACCATAGCTCACCGGGCGATCAAAATCAAGCATGGGATGCACGCCCACATAATCCCCCACAAATTCATAAGCCACTTCATCGCTTAGGGGGCGGACATTTTGCACGGTGTGGGAGGATAAAAACCCGTCTTGATGCACCATGACCGGCACGCGCACTTCTGTATGCTCGGCAAGCTTAAAAGCCATCAAAGTAAAGTCATAGACCTCTTGGGGGTTGCAAGTGCATAGATTGATCCACCCGCTATCACGCCCCAAATACATATCGGAGTGATCGCAATGGATATTCAAGGGCGAAGCCAGCGCGCGGTTAGCCACATTCAACACGATGGGCAAGCGCATTCCTGAGGCTTGGTAGAGCACTTCAATCATCAGGGCAAAACCTTGCGAGCTAGTGGCTGTGCTCACCCGCCCTCCAGCAGCAGCAGCACCCACACATGCACTCATGGCAGCATGCTCAGATTCGACGAGCACAAACTCGCCATCGATGTAGCCATTGTCCTTAAATGAGCCGTAATTTTGGATAATGGGCGTGGAGGGGGTGATGGGGTAGGCCGCCACAACATCGACCTGTGCCTGCCTTAGAGCGTGTGCGCTAGCGGTGCAACCATCCCATGCTTCTACTTCATTCATCGCATAATTAGAAGCCATTGTAACCCCCCTCAGTGCGGTAGCTTTTCTTTTTGATTCCCTCTTGTTTTTGGGGCCACTTGGTGAGTGCCTCCTCTACGGGTTCTAAATTGTCAAACATCAACAAAGACTTGGGGTTAGTGGGACACACATCCACACACACCCCGCAACCTTTGCAATGCTCATAGTCAATCCCGCTCATCTTGCCCTCACGGGACAAAATAGACGCATCGGGGCAATAGACCCAACAATTAAAGCAGTTGATACAAACTTGTTCGTTATGCACGGGTTTTTCCACACGCCAATGCGAGACACTGGCAGTAAAAGAACTTTCAGGCGTGTAAGCACGCTCGTTATTGTGCTTGTTTAGCTCCTCTTGCCCTTGCTTTTCAAAGGGAAAAAGCACCGCTCCAATCTCAAAATCTTGCCAACTTTTCATGTAAATCCTTTATTTGACTTGTTCGTAAGCTTGATCGATGGCTAGCATGTTGGCATCAATCAAAGCTTGGGGCATTTTCTTGCCCAACACCTCTTTAAAAGTGCTTTTGAAAAACTCCAACTCCAACATGCCAGAGACTTTCATCAAAGCCCCTAACATCGGCGTGTTGGGGATGGGGCGTTTGATGGTGTCCATGGCGATTTTAATGCAATTGAGCGTGTAGAGTTTTTTATCTGCCAAATTAGGCTTTTTTTCCAACAACTCTTCACGGCTTAGATGGGTGGTGATGATATAGGTGGTGTCCTCTTTTTCATTTTCGGTGATGTCGGCGATGAAAGTCAAACCCGGGTCAATCACCAGCACATAATCCGGATTCATAAACTTTTCATGGTTTAAAATGGGCTCGGAGTCGATGCGGTTATAAGCCGTCATCGCCGCCCCCCTTTTAGCCGAACCATAGACTGCAAAGCCTTGCACCTCTTTACCTGTCGTGGCAACCACATCAGCCAAACCCTTAGCACCCGTAACCGCGCCCTGCCCAGCTCTGGCATGCCATCTAATTTGCAACATTGCTTCTCCTTTGATTAATCATTTTTAGTTGTGTTTTGGGATTATACAGGATTCTAGGTAAAATATGGTTATCTTATTGCAGACTGGAATTTTGTCGTTTCAAAAAGTGCACTTTTTGAAGAACCCAACAGAACTTTTAATCACTAGGGGGACGAGAAGAAGTGAAAACCCACCTGGGGAGCACAATCTTTGAGTCCCAAAAGACCATGGGCGGATATTTGCCCCACGATCAACCTTGACAGAGAGTTACTTTTTACTAGCCGTGCTAGACTCTTCGTATTCATAAATGAAAGGCACGCCCTTAACCAGTTTGGTGTCTAAAACTTGTTTGGTTACCTTTTCGACTTCTTGGAGTTTATCATCAGGCACATCGGAGGGTGAAACTTTATAGGCAGTAGCATAGACCTTATTGAGCAAACTAATCTTGTCCTCTGTGCTGTGTTTATTTTTGATTTTGCTCAAAATATGAGCCGCCTTGAGATTAGATTCCTTGCCCAAGAATCCAACAAGCACCATATGGACATTGGCATTTTTAAGCCTCTCATGGACACCGCCCAATTCATTACGGCAATGCGGGCAAGAGGGGTCAGAAATGATGTAGAGGTCTTTTTTAACACCCTTAACACTGGATTTGAGTGTGATCACATAATCCTTAGGGATTGCTTGGAATAATTTGTTGAGTGCTACGCTATGTTGTTGCTTAAAATTATGGACTTGGGAATCATGGTAGATGCTATCCACAAAGCCCACATCGTCTTTGCTTTCACTGAAAAACATATTGGTCAAGCCCACTGCCAAAGAACCACTCCGATTCACCAAAAAAGGGATGCGGTATTTGGTATCCGGATCTTGGACCACCACTACTTGGAACTCCTTATTGGATTTTAAGGGGAAAGTTTCTAGCACCTCCACTCTCTTATTGATCTGCTTGTTGATGAGTTGGGCTACACTTGTAGCCAGCTTGTTATCCACACCCGCCTTTGCCCCCACCAAGCCCGCACACACCGCTAACGCACACAAAACTTTTTGCATATATCCTCTTTTCAAAATTTTCTACACATTCTAACACCAAAAGGCTAACATGCATATTAAAATCTCTACGCTATAATGTGGGCATGTTAGATTGGTTGGCTTATTTGAGCGATCAGAGGGTGGAAGGGTTTTTGTTGCTATTTTTGCGCCTAAGCAGTGTGGTGGCTTTTTTCCCCTTTTTTGATAATAATTTGATCCCGCTCTCCATCCGGGGGGCTTTGGGCTTTTTTTTGACCTTGGTTTTTTACCCCAATTTGCCCCAAACACCCCTACACTTCAGCCCGGAGACCTTTTTGATTGCTTGTATCTCTGAAGTGTTGTTGGGGCTATGCGCCTCTTTTTTCTTGCATGTGGTCTTCAATGCGATCGCTTTTGCCACCGATACCATTAGCTTTTCAATGGGCTTGACGATGGCTAGTGCTTACGATCCGCTCTCAGGGGCGCAAAAGGCAGTGGTCGGGCAGGTGGTCTTGCTTTTAGCCATTTTGATTATGCTGCAAACCTCCATGCACCATTATATTATTTTATGGGTGCAACACAGCCTAGAACAAGTGCCCTTGGGGGGTTTTGTGTTGAGTAACCACATGGTGCAAGCGAGTGCAAAAGCCCTAGCCCATCTCTTTATCGTGGGCTTTAGTATGGCGTTCCCGATCTTGGCGATGGTGATGTTGAGCGATGTGATCTTTGGGATGATCATGAAAACCCACCCCCAATTTAACCTTTTGGCTGTGGGTTTCCCCCTGAAAATCGGCATCGCCTTTATTGGGCTGATCTTGATTTTGGCATCCATCATCGACCGCTTCAAAAGCGAGATGTTGCACGCCTTCCAAGCGATCAAGAGCCTTTTTTAGACATATAAATTTTGGATATTGTAGAGTCCAGGTTGTTGGGATACTAGCCATTTGGCTGCTTGCAGAGCACCCTTGGCGAAGATATTGCGATCGGTGGCAATGTGGGTAAGTTCCAAATACTCCCCATCTAAGTAAAAGCCCACAATGTGTTTGCCCACCACATCGCCCCCACGCAAACTCACAAACCCGATTTCATCTGTTTGGCGTTGATTCTCCCGTTTGGTTTGAAAGACTTGATCAGAGATCAAATCCCGAGCTTGTGCGCAGGTTTGCCCCAAAATCAATGCGCTCCCACTGGGCGCGTCTTTTTTGTAGCGGTGGTGCATTTCGGTAATCTCAATGTCGGCTTCTTGTAAGTCCCTAGCCACTGATCCCACAATCTTATTTAAAACCGCCATGCCAATGGACATGTTGGGCGTGTGCAAAACAGGAACCACTTGGCTTAGTTGCCTAATGGCCTGCCAAGTTTGCTCCTCAAGCCCGGTTGTCCCCGAAACTAAGGGTTTGGGCGTTTGGAGCAAAAACTCAATGAGTTTGCAAGAGGCCTTGGGTAAAGAAAAATCAATCACCAAATCGCAATGGGCTAAAAACTGCTCTAGGTCATTGGTAACAAAAGCATCTTCGGGGAGTGCTTGGGCTAAATGCATGCTTAGGTTTTGGCGCACAAACACACTTGTTAGACAAAGGTCGCTGTGTTTTTGGATTTCACGCACCAGCAAGCCCCCCACCTTGCCGCTCGCCCCAAATACGCCGATGTTTAACATCAGTGGTGCGAGTCCAAATAGGCAATACAAGAGAGTGCCGCAGTAGCACCATCTCCAGCCGCACACACCACCTGTTTAGGTGCGTTCGTGCGGATATCCCCAGCAGCAAAAAAGCCCGGTAAGTTGGTTTTCATGTTCAAATCCACCAATACAGAGCCATAAGAATCGCATGCACACAACATGCCCCCATCCTCTTGCTTTAAAACCTCGTTATTGACATCATAGCCCACAAAGACAAAGATAACGGGTACGGCCAATTCTTGGATCGCCCCGGTTTGGGTGTTTTTCAACACCAGCGCATTCACCCCACCAGCATCGCCCTTAATCTCCTCCACCACAGCGGGCGTGATGAATTCGATTTTGGGGTTATTTCTAGCGTGTTCTATGGTAACAGGGGCTGCCCTAAAGCCATCCCGTCGGTGGATGAGATAGACCTTGCTACACATTTTGGTTAAAAAAAGTGCCTCTTCTAGGGCTGTATCCCCACCACCCAAAACCGCCACTTCTTTATTTTTGTAAAAAAAACCATCACAAGTCGCACAGGTGCTAACTCCCTTACCAAAAAACTCATTTTCCCCCTTGATACCCGCCCTTTTGGGTCGCCCACCGGTGGCTAAGATCACGCTTCTAGCCGGTGTCACCTTGCCATCATCAGTGTGAATCAAGTAATGTTTGTCTTGGGTGCTGATCTTGCTCACCGCAACCATTTCTTGTTTGAGACCAAAGCGGAAACACTGTTCTTGCCAAGGTTGCATAAAATCAATGCCACTGAGCACCTCTTTAACACCCGGATAATTTTCAATCTCGCTACTGGTGGTGATCTGACCTCCGGGCATGCCCTTTTCAAACAAGATCACATCTTTAACACCGCCCCTAGTGGCGTATAAACCCGCACTCAGACCCGCTGGACCTCCGCCCACAATCGCTAAATCAATCATGAGGGATTAGAGCAACTTATCGATGTTGTCTTTGAGGGCTTGTTTGGATTGTGCGCCCACGGTTTGATTCACCACCTGACCATCTTTCATGTAAAGCACGGTGGGGATGCTTCTAATGCCATATTTGGCAGACAATTCGTCTTGTTCGTCTGTATTGACTTTGCAAATCTTTGCCTTGCCTTCGTATTCGTTTGCCAGCTCATCAATGATGGGGGAGAGCATTTTGCAAGGACCACACCAAGGTGCCCAAAAATCCACAACAACCGCTCCGCTACCCGTAACGCTTTCAAAATTCTCATGAGTTAATTCAATGTAATGTGCCATTTTTTATCTCCTAAATTTTTTATTTGGACTTGAATTTTATTCAAGCTTCCCTTTATATCCGCTAAAACCCAATGTTTTCTAGCCACTCTAGGGTGTGTCTGCCTAAAACCCCTTTGATGATAAGCGCATCGATACAAAAATCATAAGGCATGGGATTTTCTTGCAAGAACACTTGGATACTTTGGTGGATTTTGCCCAGTTTAGCAGGCGTGATCGCATAGAGTGGCTCGGCGCGCGTGCGGCTCTTGACCTCCACAAAATGCAACACCTCCTCTTTAAGCGCGATGATGTCAATTTCACCATATTGGCAACAAAAATTACGCGCCAAGATGGCACACCCTTGTGCGCTCAAAAAAGCACAGGCGATCTCTTCGGCTAAAAACCCCTTAGCATAGCTCATGGATACAAGCGCATGGCATAGATGTCTTGCAACTCTGGGATTTGTTGGCATAGCAAAAGGGCTTGTTGGATATGGGCTTGGGTGGTAATCTCTGTGATCACAATGCAGGTTTTATCCTCTTGGAAGTAGGCGCAAATTTTAATGTGGCATTTTTCCAGCACAGGGGAGATTAAACAGAGCGGATCGCTATGGGGGCTTAACTCCATGCGCAGATAATAAGCGCTTTGGATTTCTTGGGGCGTTTGGCAGGTGTGGGGCGTGGGGGCAATGGGGTAAAAAGGCTTGTTGGCAATGCCCATTAAATCGCTCACCACCGCGCTAGCTGTCGCTAATCCACCCGCCCCTGCTCCATAATAAAAGCTCTCGCCCAAACAATCCCCCAGCACACAAACACCATTCATCACCCCCTCCACACGGGCTAAAAGGTGGTTTTGATCCAACAAGACCGGGCACACGCTCAAAGCGATTTTATCCCCTTGTTTGTGGGCTAGGGCTAGGTGCTTGATGGTGCGTTCCAATCTCTTAGCATAGTGCATGTCGATGGGCTTAATGCGCTCAATGCCCTCTATAAAGACCGCATCTAAGCTAGGTTGGATATGAAAAGCCAAAAAACTTAAGATCAACAGCTTGTGCGCGCTGTCCAGCCCGCTGATGTCTAGGTGGGCGTTGGCCTCAGCATACCCTAAGGCTTGGGCTTGTTGCAAGGCACTGGCAAAATCTTGCCCTTGCTCCATTTGGCTTAAAATAAAATTAGTCGTGCCATTTAAAATCCCCTGAATGCCCAGCACTTCATTAGCCCCCAAGCCCTCTTGGAGCGCGTTGAGAATGGGGAGCCCCCCGCACACACTGGCTTCAAAACCCATCGCCCCCAGATTTTGCAAGCTGTAGTAATGTTGGGCGAGCATGGCTTTATTAGCCGTTACAAACCCCTTTTTTTGCTTTAACGCCCTTTGCGCCACTTGGAAGGCTTGTTCCACCCCCCCCATCAACTCCACCACCACATCAATACTAGGATCGTCTAAAATATCCTCAAGGCGATCGCTTAAGGGGAAATCCACCGCCCTTTTTTTGCTTAAATCCTGCACCACGCCCCTTGTGATAACCAATTCGTGCCCGCATCTCTTGGCAATGAGCGCGCGGTTTTTCTTTAAAATCTCCACCACGCCCATACCCACACAGCCCAGCCCAATAATGCCGATATTCAAAACTCTCATTGACCTACCACCACTTTATACTACCGACTATTCTAACACAATTAACTCTTGGCTTCCTCTTTACTAGCCGTTTGGGAGGGACGCTTATGGGTGAAAAAATCTGCCAAAGCGTCTAAATACTTCAGCATAAAGGGCGTAACCAGCATAGAAAACACGATCATCAAAACCAAGAATTGCTGGATGTCTGTAGAAACCACTTGGATAATGCCCTTTTCGCGTAAAAAAACCAATAAGCCTTCATGCTTTTGCAAGGTCAAAAGGTGGTGCTTGCTGGCACTCAAAAACACCACTAACGCAAATTCCCCGATCTGGGCGAGTGAGAGGGCGGCTCTGATAGCACTTTTGGCATCTCTAAAGATACGCAAGACCCAATAGAGCAACCCCACTTTTAAAGACATGGTCAAGCCTAGCAACAGCACCACCGCAAAGAAGTTGGCGATCAAAAAATCAAGGCGGATTTGCATCCCCACAGTAACAAAAAAAAGCCCTAAGAAAATATTTTTCAAGGGCGCAAAATCCTCTTGCACACGGATTCGATAACGCGACTTGGAGATTGCCATGCCCGCCACAAAAGCCCCTAGCGACATGGAAAAGCCAAAAAAATGGCTCAAACTTGCTGCCCCAAAGACGATTAATAAGATCGTCCCCATGAAGAGCTCGGCCAAACGGCTTTCAGCTGCCAAGTTTAAAATCTTGGTGGCGACCTGTCTGCCGGGCAATAAGAGGAGCAGTAAAATAATGGTGGCTGATATGGCGGTTTTGATCAAGAGATTAGCAAAATTGGCGTTCTCATCGCCCATGAGCATTAAAATCAACAACATCGGGATGGCGGCGATGTCTTGGAAGATCAAAATCCCCACGACAATTTTACCCGTGGTGGTGTTAAGCTGTTTGCTCTCCTCAAAGAACTTTAACACAATGGCGGTTGAAGAGAGGGAAAACCCCATGCTCACCACCAAAGAAAAACCCCAAGAAGACCCCATCACAAAGTAGCCAAAGAACAGCAAAAGCAAGGAGGTTGCGATCACTTGTAGCCCGCCAAATAAGAGCACCTCTTGTTTCATGCTCTTGAGTCGATCAAAGTTAAATTCAATGCCAATCATGAACATCAAAAACACAATACCAAAGTCAGCGATCTCAGATAGGGACTCAAAATCCTCAATGTGGAATAAAAGGGCGATCACCAATCCGGTTAGAATATAGCCGATAATAACGGGCATCTCGATTTTTTTGAGGAGCAAGCCACTCACCACACTCAAACCCAACCCCACCACAACCACATACAAAGCATGTGTTTCCATGAAAAGCCCTTAATTTTATTCGATCCCTTGATGGCACTTGTCAAAAATACCGATCTTGCAAAGCAATAATTAAAAGTGCCTATTATATAATAAGTTGAATAAACAATAAGGGGTTTAGTGGCGTGGAAAAGACGATTGCGCTGGCGAGTATCTATGAGTTGCGGGGGCTTAAAGAACAGGCATTGGAGATTTATAAAAGCGTGTTAGCCCACAACCCCCAGCATAAAGAAGCCTTGCAGGGGACCAAACGCCTCGAATCGCTTGTGCCCCATCAAAAAACCAGCACACCACAAACACAGACCCCCAATTTAGAAAAAAAATCCACGCTGACCCAGTATGCTCCCTTGCAACATTTTCAGGTGCAAAACATGCAAGCGCTCTTTGTCCAAGCGACCAGCCAAGCTGAGTTACAAGCCATTGAGGAGTGGTTAGAACGATGGAATTAAAAAACATTATCTCCCAAACTCTCAATGAGATCGATCGGGTGCAAAAAGTCCCCAAACCCAGTGCCCCCACCCCGCCCAAAGCCCCCAAAGAGCCCAGCTCCAAACAGACTATCTCGCCCATTTCTCAAGAGGAGAGGGAGTTTTTAAAGGATTTGGAGCAAAAAACCCTCGTTTTGTTTGAAGGGCTCAAATCCCCCCAAACTAAGAATTTGCCCGCTAAATTGGATTTGGTGGTTAATTACTTGCAATACCAGCTCTACATGGTGCAAGAGAGGCTGAAAAACTACCAAGAGTGAATTTATTAGATTTGTGTTAAGATTAATGGCAAGTTAATAAAGAGGTATTGATGATTAAAGTATTGATGATTGAAGATGATGTGGAGTTGGCCGAGATTTTAAGCGAATTTTTAAGCCAGCATGGCATTGAGGTGATGAATTACGATGAGCCCTACACGGGAATCAGTGCAGCCACTACGCAACATTACGATTTGTTGTTGTTGGATTTGACCTTGCCTAATTTAGACGGGTTGGAGGTCTGCAAGAAAATTTCCAAGCAAAAGGATATTCCTATCATCATCTCTTCGGCTAGGAATGACATTAATGACAAGGTCGAAGCCCTAGAGTGTGGCGCAGATGATTATATCCCCAAGCCCTACGACCCCAAAGAGCTTTTAGCGCGGATTCAATCGCTTTTAAGGCGTTATAATAAAAAGCCCCTAGCAGAGGGGGTCGCCCAGCCTAAAAACAATCTTTTTAGAATTGACAAAGATTCGCGTGAGGTCTATATGAAAAATAAAAAGTTGGAGCTCACGCGTGCGGAATATGAGATTTTAACCTTGCTCATCAGCAAAAAGGGGTATGTTTTCTCTAGGGAGTCGATTGCCATTGAATCGGAGTCGATTAACCCCGAGAGTTCCAATAAAAGCATTGATGTGATCATTGGGCGTTTGCGATCCAAGATTGAAAAAGACCCCAAAAAACCCAAACACATCATTTCTGTGCGAGGAGTGGGCTATAAGCTAGAGTTCTAGGTTAATATGTCCTTTTCTATCTTTAGCAAGATTGTTTTTTTGTTTGTGATCTCTTTAGTGAGCTTTGCCGCCTTTTCTTACTACTTCATCCGCTCCCAAATTGACCATGAGAATTTCCAAACCCAAATCCGCCACCAGCAATTCATCACCACCATTAACCAAGTCTTAGCCGATCGCAGTAACCGCTACTCTGCCGAGGTGTATTTGCATGAATTGGGTTTTCAAGAGGTCAATCAAAACGAATTAAACGAGGTTTTAGCCCAGCACAAAGACAAGGTAGAGCATAGCGAAAACCCCCTAGCCAAAATCATCAAGGTGGGTAATAAGATTTTTATCTCGCTCAAAAATCAGGGCGATACCGTGCTTTACAAGGAGATTCACAAAACTTCTTACCGCAACTACTACTTTGCCATCTCCGTGGGGGCTTTTTTGATCATTGTCATTTTCATGTTCATGTTGCAGGGCTTTATCCCCATCAATGAGTTACGCAAAAAGGTGCATCTATTTTCCAATGGGGAGATGGACATTGAATGCAAGATCGATCAAAAAGATGAGATTGGCGATCTAGCTCTAGCCTTTGATAATGCCATTAAAAAGATCAAGGGCATGAACGAATCGCGTATCTTATTCTTGCGTGCGATCATGCACGAGCTTAGAACCCCCATCACTAAGGGCATGATTGTGGCTGAAATGGTGGATAATGCCTTGCAAAAAGAGAGACTCCTAGCCACCTTTAAACGGCTCAACTCCTTAATCGAGCAATTTGCCCGCATCGAACAACTCTCCTCTAAGAATTACAAAGTAACCAAAGAGATTTTTTACATGGATAAGCTCTTAGACCATGTCAAAAGCATGCTTTTATTGGAGCGGGGCAATACCTGTATCCGATCTGAGGGTCCCAATGGGGCTTTTGAAACTGATTTCCAGCTCTTTGCTTTGGCGGTTAAAAATCTCTTGGATAACGCACTCAAATACAGCGTTGATAAACGGGCGCATATTGAGGTCGCCGGTGCAGATGTGATCATCTCTAATCGCGCCCCAGCCCTCAAAGAAGACCTCATGCACTACTTCAAACCCTACTTCCACCATGAAAACCCCAACGATGGGCATGGCTTTGGGCTGGGCATGTATATCATTAAAAATGCCCTAGATACCCTAGAATTGCACTTGAGCTACGCCCACAAAGAGGGGATCAATTTTTTCACCATCCATAGCTGTATCTTGCAAAAATTCACCCCGCTTTTCTCCAAGCATGGTTAGTTGGCATTAAAATTGTGTTGGGGGGTGCTGTGCTATTTGCCCTCCATGAATCAAGCCATGTTAGAATAAAGACCTACATTTCGATCGGAGGTTTTCATGGCAAGTAAGTTAGAAATGAGCACTTTACAAATGGATATTTTAGACTATCTGTCTAAAAATAAATTTGTGGTGCCAGAATATCAAAGAGATTATGCATGGGAGTTAAAAGAGTGTTCGCAGTTGTGGGAGGACATCACCGCATTTTTTGAGGGGGGGGGGGGGTGAGAGCCTTGATCAAAACCCCTACTTCTTGGGCTCAGTTGTCATTTACCCCATTAAGGATCAAAAGCACATCGTGGATGGGCAACAGCGCACCACGACTTTAATGCTGTTACTCAAAGCCATGCACGCCAAGCTCACCCGCGAGAACAATGGCAAAATGCAACGCTTGTTAGACAATCTTGCCTCTTGTTTGTGGGAGATTGATGGTGTTACAGGTGAGCCCAACCCCAAAAAGCCCCACTTAGTCAGCCACGCCATCAGTGGAGATAAGCACCAAATCTTGCAAAACATCTTAGAAAAGGGGCTAGAGCAAGATGAGGAGCAAGATAGCTCAAACTATGAAAAAAACTACCGCTACTTTTGTGCCCGCTTAGATGAGTTTGCTACAGAGCACCCCACGACTTTCCACAATCTGTGTCTGTGTGTGTTGCACTCTTGTATTGTGCTCTCTGTGGAGTGTGGGGGCTCAGCCAGTGAAGATGAGCGCTTAGAATACGCCTTGCGGGTCTTTAACACGCTCAATACTAGGGGACTCCCTTTAAATGACACAGACATTTTTAAAAGCGTGATTTTTTCTAGCAGGAGTGGGCAAGAGAGGGAAGCGTTCATTACGCAGTGGCAGGATTTAGAGCAAGAGTGCGACATTGATTATCTCTTTAGGCTTTGTATGCATGTCTTGCGTGCCCGCAAGGGGGAGAAAAGCCGTGAAATTGGCTTACGCCCTTTCTTTTTGAACAAGCACCGCAACCTACTCAAAGATGGCTCGATTATGCAAGAAATTGCAAAAATGCGGGAGTATTGGTATGGCAAAGGAAAGCCACGCAATTACAGCCTTAAATCAGACCAGCTTTATGATGTCCTTTGCGCTTTAGAGAGTGGATACTGGCAATTCTTGGATGGAGCTTACTATGTGTATTGTCTAGAGAATGGCAAGGATTATTTTAAAGGGCTTGAGGAAGTTTTAATGCGGACATGCGCACACTTTTTGGTTTATACCATCAGTCGGCACTCCGGGCAGATTAAAAACTTGGTTTATAACGCCTACACTTCGCTGTATAAAACGGGGAGCATAGACTTTGGGGCAGAGAGTCAAGAGATTTTAAAAAGCGTGGTTTCTACCCAGAGGAGCGAATACACTTTCCGCACTTTCTTTGAGGCGGTGCAGACCAAAAGACTTACTAAAACCCTTGTGGCTCTCAACATGTATTTAAAATACCCCGAGCAACCCACGGGGGTTTGTGAAAAACCCGAGATCGAGCACATTTTCCCCAAAAAGTGGCAGACAAATTATGTCCATCTTAGCCAAAAAGAGGCAAATGCTTTAGTGGAGTCCATTGGCAATAAAATCCTTTTAGAAAAACCGCTCAATATCAAGGCGAGCAATGGCTACTTTGATGCCAAAAAGGCTAAATACGCCAAGTCCAAGTTTTTAGAGGCGCAAGATTTAGCCAAATTCCCCAAAAGCGATTGGCTGCTAGAGGACATCAAAGCGCGCACAGAGGAGATTTACCAGCGTTTGTATGCGTTTTTCAAAGAGTATGCGGTGTAAGGAGGCATGAGATGATCGAGCGGGTGGGGTTAGAGTTTGCAGAGCGTCAAAGGCTTGAGGGTAACTTTGCAGAGTTTGCCAAGAGTTCTTATAAAGGATGCTACACACATGCAAAAGACATTACCAAAGATTTAAATCAATGTTTGGAAAAGATCGGGTGGGTGTGTGCGCTTTACAAAACGCCTTTTAAGCTTTTAGGTCCTAAAGACGTGCAAAGCGTGGAGAGCATGCTCATTTTTGCCCCCCAGTCTATCTTGCAAGAGGATTTGGTCAATACAGCCAAGTTAGAGAGGGCGCATGGGATTTATGTGTGTTTGGCAATTTTAGATGATGACAACGGACATATTTGGTTGATCACTTGTGGGGCGCAAAATCTCAAAGAAGCCCAAAACACCCCCGCCTTTACCAAACTCTTTAAAAACAGCAGGGGCACATGCCATGCCCAATACCACTTTGATACTTACCGCTATGCCCTTGATTTTTTAAGACTGGTGGCGTTGTTTGATGATTTGCCCGTGCAGGACTTTAAAGTGGGGGGTGAGGGTTCTAGGCAAGCCTTCCCTAGAAAGGTAGATGTTTATTTTTTAAGAGCCCTCCGAGCAGACAACCATGGATATTTTCAAAAAGCCATCAGATACTATGAAAAGAGTGCGGAGTTGGGCGATGTGGAGGGTTTTTATCAAATCGGTGAGATCTACCACCATTATAGACCAACAGGGATTACAGAGTGCCCTAACTTTGCCAAAGCTCTAGAATATTTTAAAAAAGCGGGAGAAATGGGGGATTTTAGGGCTTATGAAATGTTAGGGCGTTTTTACGCTAGGGGTAATGGGGTGGCTGTGGATATCCAACAAAGCTTAGAATACCTGAATTTAGCGGCGGATATGGGTTCTGAAATCGCTTGTTTTAATTTGGCAGACATATATCTTTATGATGAGGGGGTTAAAGACCCTGAAAAAGCCCAAGAATATTACAATAAAGCCATCAAAATGGGCAAGAGCAAGCTAGAGAGGGCGCGCATTTGCCACAGAGTGGCTAAGAGATACTTAAAGCATAGCCAGGGGGCGGGCTTAGACAAGGAAGACAAAAAGGCGGTGTTTTATTATCAAAAAGCAGCCATATTGGCTACAGAGGTCTTTGGTGCAGAGGCGTATAGCTGGATGGCGTATTGGGGCAGAAACTACTATAGCGATGCACAAACTCTAGAGTGGTGTCTTGAAGCCATTGAGCTAGGCAACACGAAGCTTTATACCCGTGTGGGGCGGAGTTATTACGAGGGCAGGGGGTGCGTGCAAAACTACCAAAAAGCCCTAGAATACTTTAACAAGGCAATCGCAATCAAAGAGGACTACGAAGCCTATTTTGCGTTGGCTGAGATGTATTTTAATGGCGAGGGGGCGCCACAAGACTATTCTAAGGCACTTGCCTATTACACAAAGGCACTTGGAGGAAGGTATGAAAAACAAGAGGTTTCCCGCCGATTAAGCCAAATCTATGAAAAGGGCTTGGGTGTAGAACCCGATTTAAAAAAGGCGTTTGAATACTTGAAAAAGGCTTGTGGAATGGGAGAGTGGGAGGATTAAATATGCCATTTTACCACTCGCGCCGTAANNTATGGGAGAGTATGTCAAAAGGTGTGGTATGCGCCATTATTTGCGAATCATTATTTTATTAGCCCTCTCTAGCTTTTGCTTGGGGGTGGCTGAGTTTATTGTCTCGGGGATTTTGACACAGCTTAGCGTGTATTATGGGGTGTCTGATAGCCAAGTGGGTAATCTAGCCACGCTTTATGCTTTAGGGGTGGTGGTGGGCGCGCCCATTGTGAGCGTGCTCATTTCCTCTTTTAATTACAGAAACCAGCTCATTTTCACCCTTGGGCTTTTTTCTCTCTCCAATGCGATCATGTTTATGAGTTCTAGCCTCTGGGTTGCGTTGGTGGCGCGCTTTATTGGGGGGTTGATGCATGGGCTCTTTTTTGTGATCGCTACCATCATTAGCATTAAGGTTGCGCCCAAGTCCAAAACCACGATGGCATTAAGCCTGATGGTCAGCGGGCTAACCATTGCGTTAGTTACGGGCGTGCCTATAGGTATTTTGGTCTCTAAGCATTATGGGCTCTTAGCCCCCTTTTTGCTGATTGCCTGTGTGAGCTGTTTAGTCGCCCTTTGCGCCCTATTCATCATGCCCAAACTTAGTAGTAAGCAAGCAAACTTTAAGAATCTATGGGTGGCTTTTGGTTTTGCGCCCGTGTGGCAGGGTTTTTTGGTAACCGCCTTTTCTTGTGGCTCGATGTTTGTGGTCTATATTTATTTGCGTGTGCTCTTAGAACAACACGGCTTTAGCCCAGTGAGTATTGCCAATGCGTATTTATTCTTTGGCATTGCTGCCATAGTGGGGAATCTTTTTGGGGGCAAACTAGCCGATCTAAGGGGCTCTTTTGCCTCTCTGGGCTTTTTGCTCACCATGCAAATTTTAGCCTTGAGCGCGATGAGTTTTAGTTATTACTTGCCCAAGTGGGTTTTAATCGCCAATGTCATGGGCTTTGGCTTTTTTGGCTTTGCCTGCATCGCTCCGCTTAAAATGTTGTGCAACCATCTAGCCCGTGTTTTCACCCCAAATACCCAAAATGACACCATCGCGCTTAATGAAGCCTCTTTTAATGTGGGGATCACCTTTGCCTCTTTGGCTGGTGGGCTGGTGGCGCATTTTAATGTCAATTTTAACGGGCTGTGTGCGGCTCTCTTTGCTTTAAGTGCCTTGAGTATCTTAAATTTTGGCATTAAAAAGGCAAGTTTTCAAGTAAAGTAGTTTATACTTGAGCTAAAAACTTAGGATCACCATGTTACAAGCCACCCAAGTTAGCATGCGCTACGCCACTAAAAAGCTCTTTGAAAATGTCAATCTCAAATTGGACGCACACAAACGCTACGGACTCATCGGAGCCAATGGGGCGGGCAAGAGCACCTTTTTAAAGATTTTAGCTGGGGAAATTGAGCCCAGTAGTGGAGAAATTAGTATAGTTTCAGGGCTAAGATTGGGGGTTTTAGGTCAAGATCAGTACGCCTTTGAAGAGTTTAGCCTCAAAGACGCGGTTTTAATGGGCAATAAGATTCTCTATGACGCGCTCAAGGAAAAAGAAAAGCTCTACACAGAAGCGGATTTGAGCGATGATAAAATCAATGCTCGTTTGGCTGATCTAGAGATGATCTGCGTGCAAGAAGACCCGCTTTATGAATGCGAGGTGGTGGTAGAGAAAATCTTAGAGGATTTGGGAATCCCAGCTAGTCGCCACAATGACTTAATGCAAAGCCTGCCAAGCAGTGATAAATTTAAAATTCTGCTCGCCCAAGTGCTTTTCCCTAAGCCTGATATTTTGCTACTAGATGAACCCACTAACAACCTAGATTTAAACGCGATCGCTTGGCTAGAGGAGAACTTGAAACGCCACGAGGGCACGATGGTCATCATCAGCCACGATCGCCACTTTTTAAACGCCGTATGCACGCATATTTTAGATTTGGATTTTAACACCCTGCGGGAATTTAGCGGAAACTATGATGATTGGTACATCGCCTCTACGCTCATCGCCAAGCAAAAGGAAGCCGAGCGCAATAAAAAACTCAAGGAAAAAGAGGAGTTAGAACGCTTTATTGCGCGCTTTTCGGCTAATGCGAGCAAGGCGCGCCAAGCCACTAGCCGTCAAAAGCAATTAGAAAAACTGGATATTCAAAGCATTGAGGTTTCTAGCAGGCGTGATCCGAGCATTCTCTTTAAACCCCACCGCACCATTGGGAACGAAGCCCTAGAGTGTAGCCAGATTTCTAAGTCTTATGGGGATTTGGTGGTGCTTAAGAATGTCAGTCTTAAGATCGCCCCAAAGGATAAGATTGCCCTCATTGGACCTAATGGGGTAGGCAAGAGCACACTGTGTAAAATCTTGGTAGAGGAGTTAGTTCCGGATAGCGGGAGTGTGAAATGGGGTGCGACCACGCAAAGGGGCTATTTCCCCCAAGATGTGAGCGAGAGCATTCAAGGGGAGGAGAGTCTGTATCAATGGCTTTTTAACTTCAACAAGAAGATTGAGAGTGGCGAGGTGCGTAATGCCTTAGGGCGCATGCTCTTTAGCGGGGCGGAGCAAGAAAAGAGCGTGAGCGCGCTGAGTGGGGGCGAGAAACACCGCATGGTTTTATCTAAGATCATGCTAGAGCGGGGCAATTTCTTGGTGCTAGATGAGCCTACCAATCACCTAGACCTAGAGGCGATCATCGCGCTGGGCGAGGCGTTGTATAAATTTGAAGGCGCAGTGATTTGTGTTAGCCACGATCGCGAACTCATTGGGGCGTATGCCAATCGCATCATTGAGCTACTACCCACCAACAAGGGGGCTAAGATTGTGGATTTTAAAGGCAGTTATGAGGAGTATTTGGCGAGCAAAACTGCTTGACAACTGGTTAATTCTTAATTAACATTACATCCTTGATCTTTGTCGATAAATATGGTAAAACTCGCCCCTATGAGCATAACAACTTTTACTCTAATTTTTCTTTTCGTCTTCTTTTGCATGAACCTCTTTAGCTATCTGAGGCTAAGGAAGTCTACCTATCCCTTTTTGCGCTTTCTGCCTATTTGTCTGTATGGTTTAAACATTCTCTATCGGGTCGTGCAGATGAAAGTTTTTGTCCATTTGGAGGCGTTACATACCCTCTTGTATGCCCTAGGTGGGATGAGTATGGCTGCAAGTTTTATTCTCTTCTGTCTACTATTATTGCATTCCATCGCGCTTAAAACACTTCCTCAAAGCACAGATACGCACAGACGCCAAAGCCTTAAAAAACTTTTGGATATAGGTCTACTAGGGATTTTCTTTACCTCTATGGCAAAGGGCTTTTACAATTCAACCAATCTTGTGATCACAAGGCGGAGTGTCAAACTAAAAAATTTAAAAGAAGCGTGCCACCTTGTGATGATCAGCGATGTGCACATAGGTGCGTATCTTAAAAAAGATTACTTACAAAAAATCGTCGATCGTATCAATGCACTCCACCCAGATATAGTCGTTATTGTAGGGGACTTAGCGGATTTAAAGGCCAAGTTGGTGCAAAAGGATTTAACCCCGCTTAAAAGTATCCAATCTAAATATGGTGTGTATTGCGTGCTGGGCAACCATGAATATTACCACGGGGTGGATGCGCTTGTTGAAGTGTTTAAAAAGAATCATTTGCGCGTGCTGCAAAATGAGAGTGTCCAAGTTGCAGGGCTTAATCTAATGGGGGTAAATGACCTGATAGGGTATCGCTTTAAGCGTTTTGAACCCGATTTTAAGACTATCTTTACCCAAGCCAACCCCAATCTGCCCAGTGTTTTACTCTCCCACCAACCCAAATCCTTAACACATTTGGAGCAAAAACCCGACCTGATCTTGTGCGGACACACCCATGCCGGGCAGATATTCCCCTTTACTCTCTTGGTGTGGTTGGATCAAAAATACATCTATGGGCATTATCATTTACAAGATTGCCAAATGATTGTGAGTAGCGGTTGTGGCTTTTGGGGTCCCCCTGTGCGTATCTTCACCAAGAGCGAAATCGTATCCATCCATTTAGAGCCTGAAAATCCAGCCTAAGGGCTTGACATATAAGCCAAAAAGGATTAGCATTGCACCGCTTTTATTTTCACTTTATTCTAGTTTTTAAGGAGTTTTTTGGTATGGTAGCAGCACAGCACAGCACAGCA
>NZ_FZLB01000002.1:0-25071 GCF_900196775.1 Helicobacter bizzozeronii | reverse complement strand
CCCCCAAACCCCCCAACCCTCAGATATTGCGCCCCGCTCGTTTAAAGACTTGGGCTTGAATGCGCGGATTTTAAAATCCATCGCCGAAGTGGGTTTCACCCAACCTAGCCCTATTCAAGAAAAGGCAATCCCCGCTGTTTTAGAGGGCAAAGATGTGATCGCCCAAGCCCAAACGGGCACGGGCAAAACCGCCGCCTTTGCTCTGCCCATTATCCAAAATCTCAAAAATGACAAGAGCATTGAGGCTTTGGTGATCACGCCCACTAGAGAGCTTGCCATGCAAATTAGCGATGAGGTCTTTAAACTGGGCAAAAACTCCCGCACCCGCACCATTTGCGTTTATGGCGGGCAGAGCGTTAAAAAACAATGCGAGCTTTTGGAACGCAACCCCCAAGTGATGATCGCCACGCCCGGACGCCTCTTAGATCACCTCAAAAACAAACGGCTCAAAAACTTCTCCCCTAAAGTGGTGGTGCTTGATGAGAGCGATGAGATGTTGGACATGGGCTTTTTAGATGATATTGAGGAGATTTTTGACTACCTCCCCAGCGAGGCGCAGATTTTATTATTCTCAGCCACCATGCCCCCCCCCATTAGGGATTTAGCCAATAAGATTTTACAAGACCCCATCTCGATTCACATCGCCCCCACCCATGTAACCAATACCGACATCTCCCAACGCTTCTATGTGATCAACGAACATGAACGCAACGAGGCGATCATGCGTTTGCTAGATAAAGAAAACCACACCAAAAGCATTATTTTTATGCGTATGAAACGCGAAGTTGATGAATTGCACCAATTTTTGAGTGCCAAGGGCTATAAAAGCACGCCTTTACATGGCGACATGGAGCAACGCGCCCGCAGAGAATCGATCCAAGCCTTTAAAACCAAGCGTGCCGATGTGTTGGTCGCTACCGATGTGGCTAGCCGGGGGCTAGATATTAGCGATGTTAGCCATGTCTTTAATTACCATTTGCCCTTAAATACCGAAAGTTACATCCACCGCATCGGGCGCACGGGGCGCGCGGGTAAAAAGGGCGTGGCGATCACTTTAGTAACCCCTTTAGAATACAAAGAACTTTTGCGTATGCAAAAAGAGATCGGCTCTAGCATTGAGCTTTATGAAATCCCCAACATGGACGAGGATCGCTTGGTGCAAGCCTTAAACAAGGTTGAAGTGGATGCGGAAGTGGTGAGCTTGTATGAACAACTCACCGAGCAATTTGAGCCCTCCCAGCTGGTCTTAAAGCTCTTGAGCTTGCAATTTAAAAGCCATAAGATCAAGCTAGAGGAGGTCCTCCACACCCGCACACCCACACCCCACGCCTCTAAGGGCAAATTTAGCAAACCACATGGGCGATCCTCCCATAAAAACCGCACAAGGAGATAACATGCCCATCCCAGCCACTTATGCTAACTCTCCCTATATTTGGCAAGATGGAAAATTTGTGGATTTTAAAGATGCCACAATCCATGTTCTGAGTTATAGCCTGCACTATGCCAATGCCGTTTTTGAGGGGATTCGCGCTTATAAAAGCCCCAAGGGCATGCTTGTTTTTAGACTTTGCGATCACCTCCAACGACTCCTAGACTCGGCTAAAACCCTGATGTTAGAGATTCCCTACAATTTAGAACAGCTTAAACAAGCCACCTTAGAGCTTTTAAGGGCAAATCAATGTAGCGAGGATACTTATATCCGCCCCTTAATTTTTATGGGCTTGGGGGCTTTGGGCGTGTGCAACCCCACCCCCCCCATCCATACAATTATCGGGTCTATGCAATGGAGGGCCAATGAGATACATGGCATTAAGGTCAAAACCAGCTCTTTTAGCAAGCCTAGCGTGCAAGCTAGCCCCAATCGCGCCAAAGCCAGCGCGCATTATCTAAACTCGCATTTAGCCAAACAAGAGGCTTTGTTATGCGGGTGTGAAGAAGCCTTGCTTTTAGACACACAAGGTTTTGTCGCCGAAGGCTCGGCTGAAAGTTTGTTCATTGTCTCTAAGGGGACACTCATCGCCCCGCCTTTGGATTCGACTCTAGATTCGATCACCCGCCAAACCATCTTGGAGTTAGCCCAGCACTTGCAAATCCCCACCTTGCAAAGACGCTTGGTGCGTGAGGAAATTTACACGGCACAAGAAGCCTTTTTTGTGGGCACGGGGGCGGAGATCACGCCCATTAAATCCCTAGACTTTAGAGAAATTGGTAACCCTAATAACGCCCCCATCACCCAAGCCCTATCCCAAACTTATATGCAACTTGTCAGAGGACAACTCAATCATTTTAACCACTATTTAACCCCCTTGAACTAAGAAGGACAGCAATGCCCATTGATTTAAACGAGCACCTGAAGCGCAAACAGACCCCCAGCCCTGAAAATAATACCCCCAATCCAAACCCACCCAAGGACAACAACCCCAAGCCCCCCACCTTGCCCTCTAATTTTTTGCAATCCAAACGATTCACAGGCTTAGTCATTATTATTATCGTGGTGATCTTGCTTATCTTGGCTAGACCCTTCATGGTGATCCAATCCGGTGAGATTGGCATTAAGATCACCGCCGGGAAATACGACCCCATCCCCTTACAGCCCGGGATTCACTTTTTTATCCCCATTGTGCAGGATATTTTGGTGATTGATACCCGTGTGCGCACCATCAACTTTTCACGCACAGAGGACATGGGCATTGTGGGGAAAAATCAAGGCATTTTCCGCAACGATGCGATCAATGTCATGGACTCTAGGGGCTTGACGGTTTCTATTGAGCTCACCGTGCAATACCGCCTCAACTCCCAAACCACGCCCCAAACCATCGCCACCTATGGCTTGAGTTGGGAGCAAAAGATCATTAACCCGGTGGTGCGTGATGTGGTGCGCTCGGTGGTGGGGCGCTACCCAGCCGAGGATTTGCCC
The DNA here is from genome assembly GCF_900196775.1 of Helicobacter bizzozeronii. NCBI lineage: Bacteria > Pseudomonadati > Campylobacterota > Epsilonproteobacteria > Campylobacterales > Helicobacteraceae > Helicobacter > Helicobacter bizzozeronii. The sequence goes on along the minus strand of NZ_FZLB01000002.1, from coordinate 22,154 downwards.
ATCAAACGCAACGAGATTGCTGCCTTGATCAATACTGACATCAATAAAGAGGTCTCTAAGCTCCCTAATTCGCCCGTAGAACTAAGCTCTATCCAGCTTAGAGAAATTGTCTTGCCTGCTAAGATCAAAGAACAGATTGAAAAGGTGCAGATCGCACGCCAAGAATCTGAGCGAGTCAAATACGAGGTGGAACGCGCCAAACAAGAAGCCCAAAAGGCGGCGGCTTTGGCTAAAGGAGAAGCCGATGCCAACCGCATTAGGGCTCAAGGTGTTGCCGATGCGATTGTGATTGAGGCTAAAGCCAAGTCGGCTGCTAACTTGAGTATTGGGCAGAGCTTGAATGAACGCCTCTTGCAACTACGCCAAATTGAGACACAAGGGCAATTCAATGAAGCGTTGAAAACAAATAAAAATGCCCAAATCTTTTTGGTCCCGGGTGGGGCAGTGCCTAATATCTGGCTAGACACTAAGAGTAAGCCCAAAAGTCTAGCCGGGCATGCAGAAGGAAAATAACTAGAGCGTCAATTGCATGGAGAGCATTTTAAGGAGCGTCCAAGAGCACTTACAGATTTTTTGGAGTCACACCGATTTATTTGCACTGATAATCTTTTGTTTGCATTATGCGTTTTTTCTCTGCTTTTTTATTGCGGGGCTGGTGGTGCGGGGGTATACTGCCACCTTTTTATACTTACTCTCTTTTGTTTGTCTTTTTGGTGCCCCCTTTGGCGTGCACTATCTCTTAGAACAACAGCTTTTTAAAATCCACACTAAGGTGGAGCAAGCCTATGCTTTCACCTACACCGATGCCTTTGAGGCTAGGGTGCAAATCACCAATGAGGGGCGCATGACAATCCGCCAATGCGCCTTGCGTTTGGATGTGCTCAAACCAGCAAGCAATAAGCCCCAAGAGTTTCTTTACCAATGGCTTTTTGAGCACACCTATATCCAAACTTTTAAGGTTGTCCTAGCCCCTAAACAAACGCATTCCTTTAATTTAAGTATTGAGCACTACCCCTATAAACAAACCCCCTTCAAACTCTCCAGTGCCTGTTATTAAACCAATATTTTTAAAATTTTAGATAGAATGGTGGGTGAGCCAGCTTTGGCTTGGAAATTATCAATCAAAGGAATGTTATGGCAATTGGTATTTTTTATGGGACAGATAGTGGTAATTCTGAAACCATTAGCAACAAGATCGCAGGGCATTTTGGCGGCGCACAAGTCTTTGATGTGAGCAAAGCTTCTAAAGCTGAATTTGATAGCTTTAGCTCTGTGATCTTAGTTGCGCCCACCGCCGGTGCGGGTGATTTGCAAAGCGATTGGGAAGAGTTTTTAGGGACTTTGAGCGATGCGGATTTTGCCAGCAAGACCATTGCGCTTGTGGGGCTAGGCGATCAGGACACCTATTCAGAAACTTTTGCCGAAGGCATTTTCCACATTTACGAAAAAGCCAAAGCCGGTAAAGTCGTGGGCTTCACTTCCACAGATGGGTATAATTTTGAAGGTTCTCGATCGGTTGAAAATGGCAAATTTGTCGGTCTTGTTTTAGATGAAGACAACCAAGATGACCTCACCGATCAGCGCATTGAAGCGTGGGTTAAAGAGGTCAAAGGTGCGTTGAGTTAAGCCCAACTTGCAGTTTTTTGCAAAATTCGTTAAAATGGGGGCAAAAAAGGATTTTTAATGTCTCCACAGCACAGAGTGCGTTTTTTCTTAGCCTCTAGCGTTTTAGGGGCTTTGATTTGGAATGCTTGCGCCTCTAGCCCCCAAAAACGGGTTTTTCTGCAGAACATGCCCAGATGGATGATTGAAGATCAGAGCATGTATATCAATCGAGGCATTGATAGCTCGCATGTGATCGATGGGCAAGTGGCGCGATCTGAGGGTATCGCTAGAGAGCGGGCAAGATTCCGTGTTGCTATCCACATCGCTAACAAAATCAAAGAGTTTTACAAACAATCTCAGAACGCCCACCAAAAGCCTTATGATGAGACAATTTTTACCCAAATCACCCAAGCCATCGCCGCCAGTCTCGATCAAGAAATCCAATTAGGCGAGTATATCAACCCCAACAACCAAGAGGTTTTTATGCTTGTGCGTGTCGATGGTTATCAGCCCGCCCGTTTAGAACGCTTATTGTTTAATATCAAAGCCCTAGATGTTGCAACCGTGCGCCTTATTTTGGCAAAGGTTCAGGCCATCTTCAAAGCCGCTTTGAGCTATGACGAGGTGGAAATCCCCAAAAGCATGTAGTTTGTGGGGGGGGGGTTAAAGTAAGAAAAATAGTTACATCTATTTTTGTTGTTATAAAAAAAACTTTCATATTGACTTTTTATTACAAAGACAATACAATACACACTTCAATTTTCTAGATTAGCGTAGAAGGATGGTTATGGGCGAAGGGTTTTCCGTCAAATTGGTGGGCGAATATGTGGATATTGGCATCTTCACGGCTTTGGGGATCATGAGTTTTATTGCGTTGTGGTTCACCATTGAGCGCATTATTTTTTATGCGAAGTTGGATTTCAATCTATACGAAGACCCTGAAAAATTGGATTTGGACTTGACTAAAAACCTCACTTCGCTCTACATCATCTATTCCAATGCTCCCTATGTGGGGCTTTTGGGGACGGTTTTAGGCGTGATGGTTACCTTTTATGACATGAGCACGAGCACCACCGGGCTAGATGCTAAGGCGATCACGCTGGGCTTATCCCTAGCCCTCAAGGCGACCGCTTTTGGGTTGCTTGTGGCGATCCCCACCTTGATGGTGTATAACGCCTTGCTCCGAAAAGTGGATGTCTTATCCGAACAATTTAGGCTTTTAACCAAAAAGAAGGTCTAGGGCATGCGATCTAGAATACGGCGGGGTGATGGGCTCAATATTGTCCCTTTTATCGATGTGATGTTGGTCTTGCTTGCCATTGTGTTGAGCGTCTCGACTTTTATCGCACAAGGCAAAATCAAAGTTAATTTACCCAGTGCCAGTAGCGCACAAAAACAACAAAAAGAGGAGAAGAAAATCACCATTGTGGTGGATAAAACCGATGGGATTTACATTGATGACAAACCCAAGAGCCTAGATGATTTGCGCGCCCTCATTGCCAAGACAGACCCTAAAGTCTTAATAGACTTGCGGAGCGACAAAGACTCTAAATTTGGGACCTTTATCAACATCATAGACATTCTCAAAGATCAGCACCATGAAAACTTCTCCATCTCTACAGAAAAAAAGTAAGTTTTCAACCAGTGTTAGTTTTGCGATCACGGCAGTCCTTTATGCCGTTGGGTTGTGGTTTATCTTTACAAATGACCCTTTCAAGGTGGAAAATCTAGCCCAAGCAGGTACTCAGAGCATGACCATGAGTTTGGCAAGCATTGATACACGCTCCCAACACCTCCAGCATGCCCAAACTACACCCCCCACCCCCAAACCCATAGAAAAACCCAAACCAAAACCCAAACACCATGAAAAACCCAAACCCAAACCTAAACCGGAGCCCAAGCCCCTCCCCAAACCTGAACCCAAGCCTGAACCCAAACCGGAGCCAAAGCCTGAGCCCAAACCTGAACCAACACCAAAACCCGAGCCTAAGCCTGAGCCAACACCCAAGCCCGAGCCCAAACCCAAAGAGGAGAGCCAGCAAGAGAGCACGCACAAGGAAGTCAAGCCCAAGCAAGAGCCCAAAGAGAACAAAAAGCAAGAAGAATCCAATAAAACCACTGAGGGTGCGCAGGCTAACCAATTAGCCTACAACCAAGGCGTGAGCGATGAGTTTTTGATGAAAATCCAAATGGCGATCTCGGCTAAAAATAAATACCCCAGAATGGCTATGATGCGCGGGATTGAGGGGGAGGTGCTCGTAGAGTTTATTTTAAACACCGATGGCACCACCACAGACATTAAGATTTCCAAAAGCTCAGGTTCGGATATTCTCAACCATGCCGCCTTGAATGCGGTTAGAGAGGCCTCTAGGTCTTTCCCCACCCCCAAACAACGGGTGCGTTTGCGAATCCCCATCGCCTACACCATCAAGGAGTAGGTTAGCAAAATATCAAGGAGTGTTGGTGCCTATAACCCCTAAGCCGGTTAAATTCGTCTGTTCTTGTGGGTATTCTAAAGTGGTGTCCTTTAAGAGCGATTGCTTGAGTGGGGCAGATTTAGCCCAAATGGGCAACACCTGCCCTAAGTGCAACAAAGAGATGCAAAGGGGCACACCCAGTGTGTTTGATCGCCTTTTTAAAGGGGCTTGGTGATGCAAAATCTGCTCATTCTCTATAACCCCTTTTATAAAACCGATGTGATTGAAGCGCACTTAGAGACTCTCAAAAAAGAGGGCAAAGTCGCCTTTGGCAAAATCCGCCCCAAAACCAAAGACAAAGAACACAAATTCCCTAAGAGTTTGGAACACATTTACCAAAGCACCAATCCAGATAATTTTTTGCAACTTTTTTTAACCGATTTTGCCAACTTGTTTGTGGCTAAGGTGGAGGCGGTGCAAACGATCTTAAGTCAGGCTAAAGCCCCAAAGTATTACAAAGATGGAAAATATGATGTGGAGGCGTGGTTTATCATCACAGATATACAAGAAATAGAACGCAATGATTTTGCCACCATTCGCGATAGCCACTTATCCAACTTCATTACACCAGATTATGGCAACCACACTTTCCGAATCTATGGCAATGACTACGATTACCCCTTGCGTATCGAGATGAAAGAGGAACGCAACTACTTTGAAAGCCCGCAGAAGTTTTACCATTATGTCTTTAAAAGCAAGCGTTTTTTAACCATCAAAGAGCATTTGATCAATTTGAGTTTTGGCGAACATGCCTACGCACTCCACCATTTGAGCCTAGATAATATCATTTATGCCGAAATGGAATACCAAGACAACAAACAAGACCCCCTTTATGATTTTAGTGCGGTGATGGTGCGTTATTCTAAAATCCTAGAGCAAGAGGTATATCTCCTCACAAAAGACATCGTGGCGTTTTTAAGCCATGTCGATCCGATGATCTTAGAGTTGCGTTATGAAACGATGAATCGATCATATCCTTTGAGTGGCTTGTTTGGCAAAAAGGGCAAACCTAATCTGCATGCCCATAGCAAGATTTTAACCCTCCCTGAAATCCAAAATTTACGCTCCAAATTACCCCCCTTTGTGGCAGATTTTGGCTTAAAAGAGCTCCCACAAGCCTTGCAAGATTTTACTTTCAAACGCAATAAAGGCGTGCATGAAAGACCCATTAGCCTACAAGAGGCCAGCGGGGTGCGGATCAAAATTCTAGGGGTTGCCCATGATAAGAGCTTGCTAAAATGCCTCGTCCAATGCCGTTTAGAGCTCAAAAACCCCCTGCCCTATTCTCAAGATTTAAAGCCCCCCCAAAGCCGCTAGATAAAGCGCGCTCCCCTCACTGGTTAAAATCAAGGGGGAGGGTGTGCTATAAATCTCTCTATGAGCAAATAACGCCCTTTCTGGCGTGCTAAACCCCCCTTCAGGACCGATGATAATCCCATTCTCTAGGCCTTTTTGAGCGGGCATGCTAGGGGCGTTTAGATCAAAGACACAGGCTTTGGGGTAGGTCTCTAGGGCGGCTTGGGTGTTAGCTAACACCTCTAAAGCCATCAAATCGCTGCGCCCACTCTGCTCGCATGAGGCGATCAAGATTTTGTAGAAACGCTCCATTTTGGGGGTGTCTAGTTTTTCATTGTGCTGGCTATAGGTGGCATAAAAAAAACTGATTTGGCTAACCCCCATTTGGTTCAGATAGGGCAAGACCTTTTCAATGTTTTTTAAATGGATGATAGCCCAAATCAGGTGTATGGGGTGGGTGGGGCGTATCCGGAGTTCTTGAGCTGATTGGAGGCTTAAAAGGGCGTGTTTTTTATGGATAGTCATGGGTTTGTAAAAATACAAGTTGTCATCTTGCAGATTACGCATCGCAATGGCTTGGCTAGCTGGCGTGCGGCGACTCAAATAAAGGTGGCGGTGGGCTTGCCCCTCTAAGAGCACTTCAGGGGCTTTGGCTTGGGGGTGGTAGAGAAAACGCATTAAAAAATCTTGGGGATAAAAAACGCCCCAGAGAGCAAAAGATTTAGTGTGTAAAGTCCTTGAGACCAACGCACATATTTTTGCATATATGCCTCTTTTATGCGCGCCCGTTTCAATTTGTTAATGCGCTTGATCTCCCCTAAGGCGATGATCCCCAAGGCAATACCCATCAAGATCACTTTCAAAGACCCGCTAAAGCCCTGCATCGCCCAAATAAAAACCCCGCTGAAAAACCCGATGGCCACCCACATGAACACGATCACCATCATGGCATAGAGGTATTTATTGAGCGTGGCATAATTTTTCAGATACCCTAACCAAAACAAATTAGCCCCAAAAATCAGCGGGCCTAAACCCATGAAAAAGGCATGGAAACTAATCGCATCGATTAAAGCCTGTGTTAGCATTTGCTTAAGAAAGGGGCTTAAAGCCCCCACCCCCTCCAAAAGCAGCCTATGCCTTAGAAGTTATAGACATAGTTGAAGAAGACAGAAATATTACGCTTGTAGGCGATTTTGAGTGCAGAGCCATCTGGACCAGTTCCATCAAAGAAGTAGTTAGTCGCTAGCGGGATGCGCAAACCGATCTCAAAGCCATTATGGCGATTCACATTGGTTCTAAAGCCGATGTTGATGGGGATTTGGAAGTAGCTAGTGTTCATGCTAGCCTTGCCCCCAGCCGCATTGATTTGTGCCATGAGGTTTTTATAATAGCTCATGCCTTTCACATTCCAAGAGCTACCCGCAAGCATCAAGCCCGCAAACATACCCACGGTATGGTTGCCATCTTTGCTTTCATAGAAGTTATAGAGGGCATCCACACCCGCACCATAGACAAAGTTATCCACATCGTCCGCATCGCTCACATTAAAGGTGCCGTGTTGGTAGCTAAAGCTAGCATAGTAGCGCAAGCCCCAGCGTTTCTTTTTGCCAAAGAATTGTTTATAACCAAACTGGACATCGATCCCGTACATGTTCCCATTTTGGGTGCTCAATACGGGGCGGCGGGGCGCATTTTCAGCGGCAAGAATTTTTTGCACTTGCCCGTTTCCATCATACTTCAATTGGGCTGCCAACGCCGTGGATTTGAGGTTGGATAGCTTGCTCATCAAAGCCTGTAGGGCAACAAGATTGGCTTGGCGTTGGGAAGCTGAGGGGGGGGTGGTGCCTCCAAAGCCTTGTTTGAGATAGCCCATAAGCGCGCGGTTTTGCACCATTGCTTGAGGGTTATTAGCAGCAGTAGCCGCATTGCTCAAGGCAACCATAGCTTGCACGACTTGTTCTTGCAAGGCACCGATCTGATTTACCAAGTTGCCCAATTGTGCTTGCACCTGAGACACGCTAAAGCTAGTATTTTGGGAAGCACCTTGTGGGCCATAGATGGTGGCTACAAGGTTGGATACAGCCGTTTGGAGGTTGGCAACTCCAGAGAGCACAGCAGCATTTGAGGCAATATCGCTGTCAATGCCACTCGTGTTCAGACTAGAGGCAGTAACCCCATCGGACAAGGCATTAATCATTGTCCCAAACTGCCATGAAGAGTTAGAGGCCATCGACCTAGCTTGGATCGCAACAACTCCAGTTGGACCACTAAGGGATTGGATATACTCTTTCCCGGCTTGTTGTAAAGCACTCACAGAGGCACTCGAAGTTTTAGATGCCCCACTTGCCAAAGTGGCAAGACTGCTGGTCGCATTGTTATTATTGGTCTGTGCTGCTTCATAGGCTTTGGCCAATTGGGCGGCTGGTGTGTCGCTATTGTAAGCGATGATCGTGCTTGCAGTCTTTTGTAAGCCAGCGATGGCACCTGCTAGACCTTCAAGTTGGACTTTGCTGAGTGTCCCATTGCTCAATGCAGCACCACTACCAGTTGCCGTATTGACCCCTGCTTTTTGGAGGGCTTGCACCGCATTGGCATTAGCGATAAGTGCCTTAAGCGCATCACTACTGCTCACAGTTGCAGAATTGTCAGAGTAGTTAGCGGTGTCAGCGATGGCTTGCCCAACCATCAAAGCCTTGATGGCAGCTTGCAACTGCGGGCTGTTTTGATACGCGCTACTATTGACCACACTCTGAATCGCGGTTTGCAACTGGGCGGGGGTGGCTGTGTTGATATATGCTGAAATGGTTTGACCAGACATTGGTGCTAACCCATCTGCTTGCAACTGTTGGGCAATCAACCCGCCTATGCCCATTGGTTTTGTGCCCAAATCGCTCATATTTGGAGAGCTAGCAGAGGGAACGAGGGCACCCAAATTGTTGGTGATATAGGCAACTTGGTTGGCCGCACTCGCAACATTGTTGAAAGCTTGGGCATCGCTGACTGTGCTGGCGATCACGGAAACCTGATCGGCTTTCAAGCCTGCTACACCGCCACTAGCGATCGCCGCGCTAGCTAAGTTGTAGGCATCGATGAGTCCGGCAACGGTAGCCAAGCTGATGTTGGTTTGACCAGTAGCAGTATCTAAAGCCGTGATCTGGGCATTGATTTGTTGCGCGGCTGTGGCGAAGGCTGAGAGCGTCCCACTGGTGATGGTTGCAGCGTTAGTGCTCCCCACAACGCCACTAATGGCATTTTGGACTTGGGTGACTAGATTGGTAAGGTCTTGACCACTTGGGAGAGAGGTTGCACCCTTGCCCTGGAAATACTGTGCGACCCCGTTTTTAGGGTTATTCAAAGCATCCATCAAACCTTGCACCAAACTTGCCGCGCTTGTTTTGCCATAGCCTTCCGTGATGTTGTTAAGATTATCAGGAACAAAGCTATTGGTGCTACTAATGGCATTGCTAAAGTTGTTGAGCAAATTAGCCACCGCACCGTTATTGGCACTACCATTAAGGGCGGTGATCGCAGCGTCAACAGCAGTTGCCCCCGTGCCAAGATTGGCAACATCTGTGGTGTTGCCCCCATTGAGCTCCTGATTGAGCGTGTTGATGGCTTGGAAGGCTTGGTAAAGCGTGTTGCTTGTGTAGTTGGCGATGGTGAGCTTATCATCCAAATTAACCCCAGTGAGGACACCTGCGGGTGCAGAGGCAATAGCAAAAGTGTTGCCTGTTAGGTCTGCTGTGCTACCACTTTTGTCGGTTGTGGTGGCGGCTAGGGCACTGGTAACATTGCTCAAGTTGTTGTCCAAGCTGTTTAAGCTGCCAGTGCTCACAGAACCATAGAGGCTAGCCAAATTGGTAGCCGCGCTGGCAGCTGTTTGGAGTGCGGTTGTGGTGCTCCCACTGGTGCCTTTCACCAAAGTTCCCCAAGCTTGGATCGCATCGCTGTTGTTGCTGATCGCATTGCTCAAGCTTGTTAGGGCTTGTTGGGTTAAGCCAGTTGTAGCAGCGTAGTTCCCGCTGGCTTGCAGGGTGCCATAATTGTTTGCCACATTCGCACTAAAGCCAGCCGTGCCCAAACTCTCAAGGGCATCTTTGAAGTTGGTGTTGTCTTTGCTATTGGAAAAAGCGTCCAACAAGGCGATGGGGTTATTGCTTAAGGCAGTATTAACTTGAGTGCTCAAGCCCTCCAAGTAATTATAGCGGTTGATCAAGTTTTGGATGGCTTGTAAGCCCGCTTGCGTGGCGGTGCCAGCTACGGTATTAGGGGCGGTGCCAGTGAGCATATTTGCCAAAACCTGTTCAATTTGCGCCACGCTTTTTGTGGCATTAGCTCCCTTGAGCCCATTTAACACGGCTGTATTTTGTTGGTAGATATTGATTTGGCGAATCACGCCCAAAAGCCCATCTGCATCTAGAGTGGCACCACCTTTATTGATTGCCGCCAATGCATTTTGCAAGGCGCTATAGGCACTTGCTGCGTTTTGGGCATTGACAAAGGAACTTGCCGTAGCGGCATCCACATTCAACGCATTAGAAGAGACATTAGCAGTTGCCAATCCTGTATCTGCTGTGGTCAAAACCTTGACCGCACCTTGGAGATCTGTAGCCAAAGTGAGCAGTTTTAGCACAGAGCTAGCAGCAGTTGCATCCTTCCCGCTGAGGGTGAGATTGCTAACCTGATTGTCCGCAGTGAGCGCGCTATTGAAGGTGCTCAACAAGTTGTCGGTCTGTGTAATCGTCTGCCAAGCGGTGGTGGCGGCACCGACACCGCCGGCACCACTGGCGAGCAAGTTGCCCAGTGCAGTAGTGTCATTTGTTTCTAAAGCCGCGATTGCCAACGCTTGGTTTGTTGAATCGTTGGTTTTTAGATCCCCTGTGATCTTGGCCCACTCTGCTTGAATGGTAGCCACAGGTGTGTTGGTAACAAATGCATTGGTGAAGTTGCTGGTGGCGCCGCTGGCATTAGCAATATCCCCAATGGCATTGGTGATTGTGCTAAGTGCTGCTAGGTTGTTGATGTAATTAGGAGCGTTGGTATTCTCTGCAAAGTTCCCGCCCACATCACCAGAGCCAACCCCGCCTGTGTTGGAATCCCCAGTGGCGATATTGGAGGTGTTGGCGATGCCACCTTGATCCCCAAAGCTAGCTGTTGCTGCAGCTGTAGCCGTGTTTAGAGTGCTCAGAAGACCCACGATGCTAGCTAGGTTATTAGATCCGGTGCCCATTAGGGTGCTAATGACAGTAGTTGAAGCCGCGCCCCCATTGAGATCGCTACTGAGTTGCGTGAGCGCGCCACTAAGAGAATTGACAGCCACCACCGCATTTGCCATTTGCGCATTTGAAACGCCAAGCCCGCCATTGCCCAATAGGCTACCGGCTACTTGGGAGTCAATACTCACGGTTCCATTCACAGTACCTTGCACTAAACTTTGTTGGTTGGCAAGATAGTTCAAGCCACTGCTTACACTCTCTTGCAAGGTTTGGATCGCTGCTTTGGCATCGCCTGCTTGGACGGCGGTCCAAAAGGTTTTGCTCGCTCCGGTGGCTGCAGTAGGTGCGGCGTTATACCCGGCTAAAAGTTTGTTAATGCTATCTAGAGTGCTGGTGATAAGCCCCGTGTCATTTGCACCAGATTGAGGGGCGTTCAACAATTTATTGAACTCGCCTAGCGCGTAGGCGTAATTGCCTTGATTTGTCGTGCTATCGCCAACAACATTGGCGGTGAGGGCGTTAACATATTGGTTCAACAAGGCATCGGCATTTTTGATTTCTGTAATGGTGTTATAGATTTTAGCGGCATTGTTGGCGGCATCGGCTTTATCTGTCCCTTCAGCTGCACCGCCATTGAGCAGGGCATTAGCCGCCGCGTTGTTGGCGGCTGCACCAAGGGCTGCACCCAAACCGGCTTGTCCGGCGGTGCTGAGCATGCCATTGAGCGTGTTCACATTCCCCGCATAGGAGGCAGCCAAGCCAATTAGTTTGGCTAGGGCGACATTGCTCGCCTGGGCTTGGCTTAATTGGTTAGCCAACCCAGAAGCAGCGATGGATTGATCGATAGGGGTAGTAGCTCCGGGGGTGGCAGAATCCGTAACAGCCGTAGCACCGGTCTTACCAGCACTACTCCCAATTTGTGCGGGGTATAGCGTGGTGGTGTTCTGGACTTTACCAGTTGTAGGCGTGTTGGTCGCACTGACGCTACTTTGCGTGGTGTTGTCCACTAATTTTTGCAATCCAGAAATGGTATTTTGGAACTCTTGATAGGGGCTGATCGTGGTGGCACTTGAGCCCGATCCGGATGTGATTGAGGGGTTGAACAGATTATAGATCGCCTTAAGCGAACCACTAAGACTTGAATCACTAAGTGCCTTGCGAGAACCCCCAAAGGTGCTACTACTCAAGGCTGCGTTAGCACCTCCTCCAATGGTGGTCGCGCCCGCTGCAATTTCCCCCATCGCTTGGGAGGCTTGCTGGAGCTTGTTAAAGATGGCTGATTGGACATTGGTTGTGGTTGTGATGCCTAGAGCCTTAGCTTGATCGCTACCTAAACTGCTTGCCAAGCCCTGATAAGCATCCCAAACGACCTGGTAAGCACCCGGATTAACGATGCCATTAAGCCCACTCAAGGCTTTATCAATCACGGCTTGGTTGGTCGCATAAGTCGTATCGCCTTTGGCTGTTGTTACACCCGCTAATGCGTTGATCACCGCGTCCACATTGGCATCTGCACTGCTCAAGCCTGAGGGGGTCGTGGCTGTGGGGTTGCCGATGTTGGTGATGTTGTTAAGAAGCGCGTTGGCATTGGTGTTATAGGCTTCAACGGCAGTTGCTACTGTAGTGGCGTTGGCATTTAGCTCGGTCGCGCTGGTGGCAATCCCCCCGGCAATCAAGCTATTGAGCGCGCCCAAACCTTGCAAGGCATCCAGTGCCCCCGGAGAGCCATCGCTATAGTTAGTCCCTTGACCATTGGCGGGTGCTGATCCTGTGGGGATAATGCTATCTGTAGCACTGGGAGTGGTGAACATGATGCTGTTGATAGTTTGGACACTTTGGGCTAGACCAGGGGTTGTGATGTCAGTCTTTGCTGCAGCTGCTGTGCTAGCGGCATCGGCTAAAGAAAGCCCAGCGCTGTAAATGGTGTTCCCACTCCCGCTATTGGATAGCAAGGCACTTAAATCTTGCCCGTAGTCGTTGCCATTGGTGTTGGCACCTAAAAGATTGGTATTATCTGCTAAACCTATGATGTTATTGTAAATGGTGCTCATCAACTTGTTGGCATTGTCAGCATAGTCAGACGCAGTGGTGCCTTTGGGAGGAGTGCCTAAGGTCGTGCTAGATGCGCTAAATGCCCCGGCAACAGCTGCTTCTGCCCCAGTGCCAATAGTCCCATTGCCCTTACTGGCTGTAACTTTCCACCAAGTGGATCCGCTTATGGGGCCCGTGCCTAGGACATTGCCCGCTGATGAAACACCGCTAAAGCTGGCGCGATCAGAATAGTAAGTGCCTGCCATGTCTTGGACTTGTTTTAACCAAGGGTTAAGCGTGCTCCAGTCATAGATGTTCAAACTGCCTAAGGTGGTGCTACTCAAGGCTTGGGTTGCACCGCCTAAAGCTGAAGTATTGAGCAAGCCATTGGTGCTGTCATTGAATAATCCGCTACTCCCATAGAGGATGTAGCTAGTAACAGCGGGGTTATTGGTCCCTGGTGTGGTGTTAGCTGCCCCCCCCCCTGTTATGCCAGTAGGTGCGGCACCTTGGGGGTTAAGGATATTGGGGGCGGCATTACCCGCCACACTCCAAGACCCGCCTAGTATCCCAGAAACCGAATCGACAAGCTGATCGATGGTGATATCAGCCGCATCCAAAGCGGGTGCACCGCTAAAGCAAAAAGCCAAAGCCAAACTTAAACTTCTAGTTTTCATTATCTCTCCTTACGATCCTAGTTTTTCCCTACGGCTTCCCTACAGGAATGGTGTTATTACCGCCCCCAACCGGATTTGTGGTCAGATTGCCCAGTTGGGGCACGACAACACCATTACCACCGGTGTTGCTACCCAAAACCAATGCGTTTGAGTTAGAGCTGTAGTTGGGTTTGGGCCCTACCATTGACTGCGCACGAGTCATGTTGGAATATTGGAAACCCACGCTCCCATAAAATCCACTATTTTCTGCTGAAAGTAAGCTACTGGATAAAAGCAATGTTGCAACGCTAAAGCTAGCAAAATGTCGAATCTGCATGGTAATCCTTTGTCCTTTTTAGAAGTAGATATCTATTTTATCCTAAATTAACTTAAATTAATACTTAAGCTTTTTCAAATTTTTATTTTTTATTTAGTGTATTTAACGAATATTTTAAAAATTAATGACCTTGTGGTTTCCCGTGGGTTTTACGCAAGCAATAGTTTTTGTGCTTGTGCTATAATGCCTTTCATTTGCCATTGATTAAGGAGTTGCATGCGTGTAGCCGTCTTTGGGGGTGGGGCGTGGGGGCGCGCCCTAGCCTTTGCCTTTGGGCATAAAAACCCCACGATCATCATCTCCCGCCAAGATCTAGCCCCCTTGCTGATGCCCTTAAATAAACATTTGGTGCTCAAAGGGCATGATCCGATCTTGCAAGCGGACTTCAATCAAGGCGTGCAAGCGGATTTGTTTGTGGTCGCCATTAGCGTGCAACACTTGCGTGCTTGGTTTGAACAAGCCAATCTGCCCTACACGGCTAAAATCCTCATGGCATGCAAGGGGATTGAGCTTGGAGGGGCGTTTGTGAGCGATATTGCTAAAAATTTCATCGCCCTAGACAATCTGTGCTTTTTGGCTGGGCCCGGTTTTGCTAAAGAGATTATGGCTAGCCTGCCTTGTGCTTTGGCGGTGCATTCTAGCAATGCGACTCTAGCTAACAGCTATGCCCAAGCTTTGCCCGCTTTTATGCGCTCCTATGTGCAAAATGATATTAGAGGGGGGGAGATTGCCGGGGCGTATAAAAATGTGATCGCCATTGCTGCGGGGGTGTGCGATGGGTTGGAGCTAGGGCAGGGGGCTAAGGCTTCGCTTTTAGCCCGGGGCTTAGTGGAGATGAGCCGTTTTGGGACTCACTTTGGGGGCAAGGTAGAGACCTTTTTAGGGCTATCCGGGGCGGGGGATTTGTTTTTAACGGCCAATTCGCTTTTTTCACGCAATTACCGCGTGGGGCTGGGGCTGGCGCAATTTAAGAGCTTAGAGGCGATCTTAGAGGAATTAGGCGAAGTGGCTGAGGGGATCAAGACCACGCAGGCGATCGTGCAGATCGCCCAAAGAGAAAATATCTATACGCCCATTGCCTCAGAACTCCAACACCTCCTAGAGGGCAAAAACCCTTTAGAGAGCATGAACACGCTCATCAAACGCTAGGATAAAACATGACAACTTTTTCAGATATTCTTTTGAAATTACAGGATTTTTGGCAACAACAGGGTTGTTTGTTGATTCAGCCCTATGACATCCCCGCTGGGGCAGGGACTTTCCACCCCGCCACGCTTTTAAGGAGCTTAGATAGCCAGCCTTGGAGTGTGGCTTATGTCGCCCCTTCACGGCGCCCCACCGATGGGCGTTATGGGGAAAACCCCAATCGCTTAGGCAGTTACTACCAATTCCAAGTGCTCATTAAGCCTAGCCCCTTGAATATCCAAGAATTGTATTTGCAAAGCCTGCAAGCTTTGGGGATTGACTTTAGTAAACATGATGTGCGTTTTGTGGAGGATAATTGGGAGTCGCCCACCTTGGGGGCTTGGGGCTTGGGCTGGGAGGTGTGGCTAGATGGCATGGAGATCACGCAATTTACTTATTTCCAACAAGTGGGCGGGCTAGCTTGCCACCCCGTGCCCATTGAGATCACCTACGGGTTAGAACGCCTAGCAACCTATATCCAAAATGTGGATAGCATTTTAGACATTGTTTGGAGTGTCCGGGATCAAAAACCCATTTTATATAAAGAGGTGCATTTAGAAAGTGAGTATGAGTTTAGCCATTACCATTTTAACCATGCCCGCTTGGATTTTCTCATGGATTGCTTTGAGCGCAACCAAGAGGAGGCACGCCATTGTTTGGAGCAAGAACTGCCCTTAGTGGCTTATGACTTTGTGATGCTCAGTGCGCATTTTTTCAATGTTCTGGATGCCAGAAAAGCCCTCTCGGTTGCCAAACGCCAAGAGTGCATTTTAAAAATCCGCCAGCTGGCTAAATCTTGCGCCCTGCTTTACAAAGAGCAAGAGGGCGCGCGTTTGGAGCGCCTATGCAAATAGAGGAGATTTACGCTTTTTTAGATCAACTGAGCCCCTTTACGCTCCAAGAGAGTTGGGATCATAGTGGGCTCAACTTGGGGAGTTTGGGCTCAGAGTTTGAGCGGGTCGCCATTAGCCTAGAGGCTACGCTAGAGCTGGCTCAAGAAGTCAAACCTAAAACGCTCATCTTAACCCACCACCCATTATTTTTCAAGCCCCTTAAAAATTTTGACCCCACGCTTTATCCTTGCAATATCGCCCAGATTTTGATCCAAAAATCTTGCTCTTTGATCGCCTTGCACACCAATTTTGATCAAACCCATTTGAATGCGCATTTTGCTAGCTTGCTAGGCTTTGAGGGCTTACAAGCCCATGGCTTTGCCTTGCAAGGCAAGCTAGAGTCCACCCCCCTAGAGGATTTAGCCCAACAAGTGCAAGAACGGCTTAACCTGCCCTATGTGCGTTTCGTGCGGGGGGCTAGCCACATTGAGCACATCGCGATCATCTGCGGATCGGGGGGGTTTTATTTAGACACCCTAACAAATCCGCCCCCCAATTTTTGCCTGATCACCGGGGATTTAAAACACCATGAGAGCATGGCCGCTCTTAGCCGCAGGGTTAGCCTCATTGAGGTCGAACATTATGAGAGTGAAAAGGCTTTTGTGCCCTTGCTGCACGATTTGCTACAACCCTATATCTTGCAAACTCAGTTAAAGCATGTTAAACTCTTTGATTGCAAAAGTCCATTCACCCTAAAGGTCCGTTAATGAATATCCATTTATCCCAACTCATTGAGATTGCGCAATTAGATAAGGACATTGAGGCTTTAGAGCCCTTGATCAAGGAAAAACGCGCGGATTTAGATAAAGCCCTTGCCACTAAAAGCAAGAAACAAGCCGAGTATGCCCTACTCGAGGAAGAAAAAAGGACTCTCAACATACAAATTGGCAAAAACGAACAAATGCTCCAAGAGACTAATACCAAGATTGAGAGTATCCAAAAGAAAATCGCCCAAGTGAAGTCTGAACGCGAATTGCGTTCCCTCAACATTGAGGAGGACATCACCAAGGAGCGCGCCAACCAAGCCAATAAAGAGATCGATCGCTTGCAAAATGAGATCGCCCATAAAGCTAAGCTCCAAGAGGGTTTGAACCAGTCCTTGCAAAATTTGGAGGAGCAGATCAAAGCCCTTGAAAAGCGAGTCGAACAAGACACGATTCAGCTCAAAGAGGAGCAACAAGAGATTTTCCACAAAAAGCAGGAATTGACTCTTAAAATGGATCGCAAGCTCATCGCCTTTTATGAAAAAATCCGCCGTTGGGCGGGGAATACCTGCGTGGTGAGCGTGAAAAAGCAGGCTTGCGGGGGATGCTTTATCCGCATTAACGATCGCACCTATGCCGAGCTACTAAGCAGTGGGGATATTCTCACCTGCCCGCATTGTGGGCGTATTTTATATATCAATACCCAACCTACAGAGGCTGCTAATCAAGCCCTTTGAGTTTCTCTATACGGGCATTTTGGCTAGCTTGCATGTGTTGGCTCTGCCCCTAGTGGGGCTTTTTAGCCTCAAATCCAAATACAGAAATTCCCTTAAAGCGCGCTTTTTAGCCCGCAAGCACGCCCTTAACTCCCCCCCGATTCTGTGGTTCCATGCCTGCTCTTTTGGGGAGATCAAATCCTTACAAGCTTTATTGGATCAATTCCCCCAAGTCCCCATTTTGCTCACCACCACCACCCAAACCGGCTTTGATCTAGCTTGTGCCGCCTATGCGCAAAACCCCCATATCCAAGTGCGTTTTTTGCTCTTTGAAACACTCTTGTTTTTGTGGCGTGAGGATTTGGGGCATTTAAAAGCCCTAGTGGTTACGGAGGCTGAATTGTGGTTCAATGTCTTTAGGCTAGCCAAAAGTGTTGGGGCACAAACCTTTTTGATCAATGCGCGCATTTCTGAGCGTTCCTATCCGCGTTACCAACGATTCAAGAGCTTTTATGCTTACTTGTTCGAACAAGTCGATCACATTTACGCCCAAACCCCCCTAGATCAAGAACGCCTAGCCACGCTGGGCGCACAAAATGCCCAAATTTTCCCCAATCTCAAGCTCTTTAACCCCCCTAAGATTTCCCACACCTACGCCAAACCCGACTATTTGATCTTTTTGGCTGCCAGCACGCACCCTAGCGAGGAGGAGTTAATCTTAAAAGCCTTTTTAGCCCTCAATGATCCCCATGCTAGGCTTTTGATCGCCCCCCGCCACCCCGAGCGTTTTACAGAGGTAAAAGCCCTACTAGAAAATCAAGGCGTTGTTTTTAATAGCCTCTCCAAGGGTTTTGATTTGGATCAATCGGTCTTTGTGATCGACAAATTGGGCGTGCTCAATGACTTTTACCCCTTAGCCGATGTGGTGATCTTGGGGGGGAGTTTTGTGCCTATTGGGGGGCATAACCCCCTAGAGCCTGCCTTTTTTGGGGTCAAGCTCATCAGTGGGAAGCATATTTTTAACCAAGAAGCCCTATTTGCTTGCGTGCAAAATTACGCCTTGATCGAACCTGAACAACTGGGCAGCACTCTAGCCAACCACGCCCAGCTATTGCCCAGCTTTTTAGACACCCACAACCACGAAATCAGCCAGTTAGCCCATGCCATCTACCCAACCAGCCTATAAACTCTTGAGTCTCCAGCTAGGCATTTCGCATAAAAAAGCTAAAATGCTTATCGATCGGGGCTTGGTGGGTGTGGGGGGCAAACCCCTAAGATTAGCGCGTGCCAAGTTGCCCTTAGATGCGCATTTTAGCCTGCTAACCCCAAAGAGGGCGGGCATTCTCTACCAAGATGATCACCTGCTAGCCTTAAATAAAAGCGCACACACGGAAAGCTATGCCCTGCAAAGACAACACCCCCCCTACCAGCTCTTGCACCGCTTGGATCAGGGCACTAGCGGGGTGTTGCTCTTAGCCACTGAGCCCCTTTATAGCCAAGCCCTGCAAGCCTTTAGGCAAAGACAAGTTTATAAAGAATATTTAGCAGTGGTGCAGGGCGTGATTAAAGAACCCCAAACCCTTAAAATGCCCTTAAGGGTGCAAAAAAGCCACCCCCATTTTAATAAGGGCTTTGTAAAAACTGATATTGATCCTAAAGGGCAGGAGGCGATCACGCACTTAAGCCCACTAACCACCTACAAAAATCACACGCTTTTAAAGGTGGTGATTAAAACGGGGGTGACTCATCAAATCCGTGCCCATCTAAGCGCAATCCAGCACCCCATCATCGGGGATCAACTCTATGGGGCACACCCCCACCCTTATTTGCTCTTGCACGCCCATAAGATCGCCCTACTGGGTTACACCTTGAGTGCGCCTATCCCGCCCCATTTTAAGGAGTTTGATGAGTTATTGGAACCAGATTTACAGCCATTTTAGCCCCATTGCCTTTAGTGTCTTTGGGGTTCCGGTGCATTGGTATGGCTTGGCTTATGTAACCGCACTCTTGCTGGCTTTTTTGATGGCGTTGAGGGCATTAAAAAGCGATCCTAAGCGTTTCCCCATCAGCAAAGCTAATTTTGAGAGTTATTTTATTTATGCTGAGGTGGGCGTGATCTTGGGGGCGCGCTTGGGCTATATTTTGATCTACGATCCCAACACCCTTTATTATCTCAAAGCCCCCTGGCAGATTTTTAACCCCTTCCACAATGGGGAATTTATCGGCATTCGGGGGATGAGCTACCATGGGGGGCTGGTGGGCTTCCTTATCGCCTCTTGGCTCTTTAGCGTGCTCAAAAAGCAAAATTTCTTGATCTATTTGGATTTGATTGCCATCAGCCTCCCTTTAGCCTATGTTTTTGGGCGCATAGGCAATTTCTTAAATCAGGAACTTTTTGGGCGCGCTGTGCCCAGTGGGGACACTTTTGGGCAACATATTGGAATTGTGGTGGAGGGGGTGTTGCGTTATCCTAGCCAGCTCATTGAGGCTCTTTTAGAGGGGCTGGTGGTCTTTGGGGTGGTTTGTATTGCCAAAGCCTACACCCACGCACATGGCATGCTCATGGTGGTCTATGGCTTGAGCTATGCGCTCGCGCGTTTTATTTCTGAGTATTACCGCGAGGCGGATTCACAATTAGGGTATTATTTTTGGCACTTGAGCATGGGGCAGATTTTGAGCATGTTCATGGTGTTGATCTCTTTAGCCCTTTGGGGGTTTATTGCTCTTAGGCAGAGGCATCCCTAGTTTGGGCTTGAGCACCCGAGCCATTTTAGAAAAAATTATGATGATGTGTGCTAGAGTTTCTTGGATAAGGAGCAAATATGGGTATCAGACACAAACTAGCCAATACATTTTTGCCCAGTGTTTTAGGGCTTTTCTCTTTGCTCCCCTTGAGTGCTGAGAAAAATGGGGCGTTTATGGAGGCAGGGTTCCAATATTCCTATGCTTGGGGTTCTTTTAAGCAAAGTATCGCTTTGCAAGAGACGATCATGATACCCGGGGTGCCCTATGTCTTTAGGGCAACGACCCAAACGGCAAATTCTTATGATGGCAATCTTTATGGGGGGGATATCCAAATCGGCTACAAGCTCTTTATTGGCGAGACAAGACGCTTTGGGTTGCGTTTTTATGGCTTTTTTAGCGGGCAAAAAGGGTATGCTAACTCTGTGCATAATAGCGATTCGGATCCTATTTTTGTTGTCAAGGATTTAAACGCCATTAATCTTTTCTATGGTGGGGGCATGGATATGCTTTTTAATTTCTATGATGATGGTGAGCATTCCTTTGGTGTCTTTGGAGGGGCGATGGTTGGGGGGAGTTCTTGGTTTATGGGCAAGGATAAGTATTGTAATTGGGCCAATGCTTATAACTATGGCAGAACTGGTTGTGTAACGATGAATCAATATTTTAAAGACCAAGTGCGCATTAATGGTGAGCATTATCCCGGACTCAAGACTTTTTTTGCGCCTAATTTTTTGCAAGTGATTGTCAATTTAGGCTTTAGATTTAATCTCACCAAACATCAGGGGCTTGAGGTGGGCGTGCGCATCCCTATTATTAATGATCCCTATTATCTTAATAAAGGCACTTATTCATCGAAAATGGGGATCTTAAAGCGCAATATCAATGTCAATAGCGTTGTCAAATTTAGGCGCAACATTGTTGCCTTTGCCAACTATGTGATCAATTTTTAGGCATTTCCAATATTAATCGAAAGGTAAATTATGGTTTTAAAATCTGTGTGGCGTGTGGCGGTGGTGGTGGCTTTATCTGGTGTGGGTTTGCAAGCAGCCAAGCTAGGAGAGAGCCAGGCTTACAAAAAGGGCGATGCGATGTATTGGGCATATTATGGGGCTAGCGGGGGTTATGACACTTCTACAAACCCGGAAACAGATTGCAAACAAGCTCTCAAGTATTTTAAGCAAGCTGTGCAAGAAAAGGATTTTGCAGCCTATGAGGGTTTGGGTAGGCTCTATGAGTCTGGCTGTGGGAAAGTGGTTAAAAAGGATGTCCCAAAAGCGATTGAACACTATAAAAAGGCGGGTGCGATGGGTTGGGGGGCTGGGTATGCTAGTTTGGGGAGAATGTATTATGAAGGATTAGGTGTTCCTAAAAGTCAGAAAAAAGCGCAATACTATTTGGGTCTTTGCCGCAAAAGTGCCCATCCGGTCAAAGCAAATCCTAATACAACGCCTGAGGGTGTGGATGGGTGCAAGGCGACCATATTTGATCTCAATGTGGGGGGAGATTAGTCTTTTGGTGTTTCTTAAGGGGGGGTCTTTGTCTTTTTCGTTATTTTTAAGCAAAAATTAAGCTTTCCACCGATATAATGCGCTTTTGCCTAAGCAAATGGGGGTTGCAGTTAATCCTGTAGCTCGAACATTTAGTTTAGTGTTTTTTGACTTTTTATTGTCAATAGCCTATGTAAAGGTAAAAACTACAAAGCCAAAGAATTATACTCAATAAGGCGGTAGAAATCTTATCAAGGCAGTTTAGCGGATATGCTAACTGAAACAAACAAGATGTTAAGAGTAGATGGTGGATGCCTTGGGTAGTAGAGGCGATGAAGGACGCACTAGACTGCGATAAGCTGCGTGGAGCTGTCAAGAAGCATTGAGGCGCAGATGTCCGAATGGGGCAACCCAACTTACAGCAATGTAAGTTACTCTATTTAGAGAGCGAACCTAGCGAAGTGAAACATCTCAGTAGCTAGAGGAAAAGAAATCAACGAGATTCCCTCAGTAGTGGCGAGCGAAAGGGGAACAGGGCAAACCGGGTGCTTGCACTCGGGGTTGAGGACGACAACATTCAAGGGGTTTATCTAGCAGAGTTGCTTGGAAAAGCAAGCCATAGAAGGTGATAGCCCTGTATGCGAAAGATACACCCTAGATAGTCGTATCCAGAGTAGGCCAGGACACGTGAAATCCGGGCTGAAGCCGGGGAGACCACTCTCCAACCCTAAATACTACTACTACACCGATAGCGCACAAGTACCGTGAGGGAAAGGTGAAAAGAACCGTGGGTAACGGAGTGAAAA